>NZ_JBHSRW010000090.1:0-9212 GCF_042659205.1 Leucobacter soli | reverse complement strand
GCCGCCTCGCCGTCGCCGTGGCGGTCGGCATCAACGGGGATCCCGCTGCGAAGGCTCGCGCGCTGGCCGACGCGGGTGCCGATGTGCTCGTCGTCGACACCGCGCACGGGCACCAGGACGGGATGATCCGCGCGCTCGCCGCGGTTGCCGACCTGGATCTCGGCCTGCCGATCGTCGCGGGGAACGTCGTGACCGCCGACGGTGTGCGGGACCTCGTCGAAGCGGGGACGAGCATCGTGAAGGTCGGCGTCGGGCCTGGCGCGATGTGCACGACCCGCATGATGACGGCGGTGGGCCGCCCGCAGTTCTCAGCCGTGCTCGAGGCCGCGCAGGCCGCCCGTGAGCTCGGGGCGCACGTGTGGGCCGATGGCGGGGTGCGCTACCCCAGGGACGTCGCGCTCGCGCTCGCCGCCGGTGCGGAATCGGTCATGATCGGTTCGTGGTTCGCGGGGACGATCGAGGGGCCGGGCGGGCTGCGCGTGGACGCGGACGGTCGCCACTACAAGGAGTCGTGGGGCATGGCGTCGACGAAGGCCGTGACCGCCCGCTTCGGCGCGCTCGACGCCTACGAGCGCGCGCGGAAGGAACTCTTCGCCGAGGGCATCTCGAGCTCGAAGATCTACTTGGATCCCCAGCGCCCCGGCATAGAGGACCTGCTCGACATGATCACCTCGGGTGTGCGATCCTCGTTCACCTATGCGGGGGCGCGCAGTCTCGCAGAGTTCCACACCCGCGCGCACGTGGGCCTCCAGTCGGCGGCCGGCTACGAGGAGGGCAAAGCGCTGCCGGTCTCATGGTGACGGGGTGAGAACTAGACTGGACGGGTCTGCGACGAATTTGAGGAGCACCCGGTGAAGTACATCTCGACGCGCGGCGGCATGGATCCCGCACCGTACAGCGAGACCCTGCTCGAGGGACTCGCGCCCGACGGCGGACTGGCGGTGCCGGAACGCCTGCCGAGCGTCGATGCCGCGCAGCTCGAGGCGTGGCGCGGACTCGACTATCCGGCGCTCGCCACCGAGGTCCTCGGCCTCTTCGCGACCGACATCCCGCGCGACGAGCTCGCGCGCATGTGCCGTGCGGCGTACTCGCACGAGAACTTCGTCGCCGATGCCATCGTGCCGCTCACCGCGATCGACGGCGGTCTCACCCTGGTCGGCCTCTCCGAGGGCCCGACGCTCGCGTTCAAGGACATGGCGATGCAGTTCCTCGGGCAGGCGCTCGAGTACGCGCTCGCGCGGCGCGGCGACACCCTCAGCATCCTCGGCGCGACCTCGGGCGACACCGGCTCGGCCGCCGAGTACGCCCTGCGGGGGAAGGACGGCATCACCGTCTACATGCTCTCGCCGCAGGGCCGCATGAGCGCGTTCCAGCGGGCGCAGATGTACTCGCTGACCGACGAGAACATCCACAACATCGCGATCGCTGGGGTGTTCGACGACTGCCAGAACCTGGTGAAGGAGCTCTCGGGCGACCTCGGGTTCAAGCGCGCCCATCGCCTCGGCACGGTCAACTCGATCAACCTGGGCCGGATCACCGCCCAGGTCGTCTACTACTTCTGGGCCTGGCTGCGCGCGAGCGACGAGATCGCCGAGGTCGACCGCGGCCGCTTCCAGGTCTCGTTCGCGGTCCCGTCGGGGAACTTCGGCAACATCCTCTCCGGGCACTTCGCGCGCCGCATGGGCCTGCCGATCCGCCGCCTCGTGCTGGCCGCCAACGAGAACAACGTGCTCGACGACTTCTTCCGCACCGGGATCTATCGACCGCGCAGCGCGGCGGACACGCACGCGACGTCGAGCCCGTCGATGGACATCTCGAAGGCGTCGAACCTCGAGCGCTTCGTCTACGACCTCGTCGGCGGTGATCCCGAGCGACTCGCCGCTCTCTGGCGGGAGCTCGACACCCGCGATGAAGGCGCAGCCGGGTTCTTCGACCTGTCGGCCGAACTGCCCCGATTCGCCTCGGAGTTCGGCCTCGTCAGCGGTACGAGTACGCACACCGACCGGGTCGCGACGATCCGAGCCGTGCACGAGGCGACCGGCGTGACGATCGACCCGCACACCGCGGACGGCGTGAAGGTGGCGCGGGAGTGGGTCGAGCCCGGCGTGCCGATGCTCGTGCTCGAGACGGCGAAACCGGCGAAGTTCCCCGAGATCGTGCGCGAGGCGACGGGTGAGGAGCCGGCCATGCCCGCCCATCTCGCGGGGCTCCTCGAACTGCCGCAGCACGTCACCGAAATGGCGGACGACGCAGCCCGGCTGCGCGCGTACATCGAGCGGGTTTCGGGCTGAGACCGACTCGCGGAAGGCTGGAGGAGCGATATGTGGTTCGGCAGAAGCGCCCGCGATGAGATGACCGCGATCGCGCGGAACGAGGCCGAGCGCGTGAGGCGCGGACGATCCGCCGGCCGCCTCTGGAGCGACGGCTTCGGCGAGATCGCCACCCGTGCGCTGCAGATCATCGTCGTGGTGATCCTCGCCGCGGGCCTCGTCTGGGGCATGCGGGTGCTGAGCACGGTCGTCATCCCGATCCTGCTCGCACTCATCTTCGCCAGCACCTTCTGGCCCGTGACGAAGTGGTTGCGGGCACGCCGTGTGCCGGCGGCGCTCGCGGCGGCGCTCGAACTCATCGGCATCCTGCTGCTGCTCACCGGCGTCGGCTGGCTCGTGACCTGGGCGGTGCGCGACGAGTGGGACGAACTCTCGTCGAAGGCGCAGGAGGGCTTCGGGCAGCTCGTCGAGTGGACGCACACGCTGCCCTTCTCGCTCGATGCCGATCAGCTGACCGAGTGGCGCGACCAATTGATCGACTGGGTGACCTCGGCGAACGTCGGTGCGGGAGCGCTCGCGGGCGTCGGCGCTGTCGCGAGCTTCGTGACCGGGCTCGTGCTGATGATCGTCGTCCTGTTCTTCTTCCTGAAAGATGGGCCCGTGATCTGGCGCTTCGTGCTCCGCCCGTTCTCGGGCGAGGCGCTCGCGCGTGCCGAACGGGTCGGCGACAAGACGGTGAACACGCTCGGCTCCTACGTGCGCGGCACCGCGAGCGTCGCGCTCGTCGACGCTATCGGGATCGGGATCGGCCTCGTCATCCTGCAGGTGCCGCTCGCGCTGCCGCTGGCCGTGCTCGTGTTCCTGCTCTCGTTCATCCCACTCGTCGGCGCGACGGTCGCCGGCATCCTCGGTGCGCTCGTCGCCCTCGTCGCCAACGGACCGCTCAGCGCCGTGCTCGTGGTCGGTGTCGTCGTGCTCGTGAACCAGCTCGAGGGCAACTTCCTGCAGCCCGTGCTCATGGGCCGCGCGCTGAAGCTGCACGCACTCGTGATCCTGCTCGCATTGACCGTCGGCACCGTCCTCTCCGGCATCCTCGGCGCGGTGCTCGCCGTGCCGATCGCCGCGGTCGTCTGGGGCATCGTCAAAGTGTGGGACGGGCCGGATCGGCCGGCGCGGTGGGCGCGGCCCGGTCCCGGCGAGGAGGCTTGAACCGATGACCATCGACCTGCAGCCCGCGCTCGACCTGCGACCCGCGCTCGACGCGCCGGAATTGCTCGCGGAGCCCGTGAGGCGGGCGCTCTCGGCGTTCGATTCGGATGCCGCCGCGCGGATCCGCGTCGCTCCCATCGATCCGGGCCTTGCCGACACCGCCGAGTTCTGCGCCGCATACGGCGTCGCTCTCGAGGCCTCCGCGAACTGCATCGTCGTCGCGGGACGCCGCGGCGAGGCCGTGAGCTATGGGGCCTGCGTCGTCCTGGCGACCACGCGCGCCGACGTGAACGGGGTCGTGCGCAAGCTGCTCGATGCCCGCAAGGCGAGCTTCGCGCCGATGGACGAAGCGGTGGCGCTCACCGGCATGGAGTACGGCGGGATCACGCCGCTCGGCGTGCCGCGCGGTTGGCGCGTGCTCGTCGACGCGCGAGTGGCAGAGGTGCCCGAGGCGATCATCGGCGCGGGCATCCGCGCGGCGAAGATCAGCCTGCCGGGCGCGGTGCTGGCCGCATTGCCGGGCGTCGAGGTGATCGAGGGGCTCGCACGGGAACTGTGAGTCGGCACTCGCCGGGGCGCGGTGACAGGGGCGCTGAGTCGGGGGGGCACAGCGCCGGGGCACTGCGATACACGCGTGGTGATCCCGTTCGCACCTGAGGCGATCCAGTAGCCTGTGATCGAGCGGCCTCGCTCACCGTCGAAAGGAGTCGCCGTGATCCGCTTCCTGCTGAGCCTCGTCTCGCATCTCGTGATGTCGGCCCTCGCGCTGCTGATCGCCAACTGGATCCTCCCGCAGGTGACCCTCCACGTGGGCGGCTTCATCGTCGCGGTGCTCGTGTTCGCTCTGGCCCAGGCGATCCTCACGCCCTTCGTCGTCAACATCGCGCGCAAGTACGCCTCGGCGCTGCTCGGCGGCATCGGTCTCATCTCCACGCTGCTCGCGCTCTGGGTCGCCACCCTGTTCCCCGGCGGCATCGAGATCTCGGGCCTCGGATGGGTGCTCGCACCGCTCATCGTGTGGATCGTCACCGCGCTCGGCGGCTGGATCCTCATGGGGCTCGTGTTCAAGCGGTACCTGGAGGATCGCGGGCGCAAGCGGGCCGCGTGACGGTCGAGCCCACCGGTTCTGGCGAGCCCACAGGTTCGGGCGAGCAGCGAGATCCCTGGGACGCCCTGTCGCGCTGGGGCATGGCGTGGCGTTCCACGCTCGCGCTGTGGATCGTGGTGCTGGTGGCGACGTTGATGCTGGTGCTCCTGACGTTGCTCAACGGCAACCGCCCCGAGGCGACTCTGATGTTCGCGAGCAGTTACGTGGTCTGGCTGCCGGTCCTGGGTGCGATCCTCGCGGCCGTCGTCGGGCCCTGGCTGCGGCGCTTCCTCCCGTTCTCCCAGGCGCTTCTCTTCGGGGCGCTCGCCGCGGCGATCCCGGTGCTGCTGTTCGCCGTGCTGAGCCTCGCCGAACCGCTGCTGGACTCGTGCACACCGGGCGAGACCTGCGAGGGCGGGACGGGCCTCATCCTCTTCGGCCTCTGGGTGTTCGGCCTGCCGACCATGCTGCTCGCGACGACCGGCTACGCCCTGGCGATGGGTGCAACCCGCCGATTCTCGAGGTCGGCGCCTCGCTCCGCTACGCGCGCTGAACGCTGATCTTGCATCGGGCCTGGTCTCGCGCAGGCCTGGTCTCGTGCCGAGAATGCGAGAGGTGCGGGTGGGTCGCGGCCCGTGTCATCAGGGCCGTCGCCATCTGTGTGCGATCCGTGCATCAATTCAGTACGGCGGGGGGCCCGCCCTGGGCTCGGGCGGCGTCACCGGCTTGAACCGTACCCGGCTGCTCGGTGCCTCGGTGTAGCGCCTGCCGCTCGGGCTGCGCCACTCGTACACGCCACCCGGCCTCTGCGTCGCGTGCCAGCCGGAACCACCCGCGAACTCGAAGTGCTTGAGGGTGTGGTGCTTGCGGCAGAGGTGCCCGAGGTTCTTGTCCGCAGTGGGCCCGCCTCGGGCGGCCGGAATCGTGTGGTCGATGTCGCACTGGTCGAGACGTCTGGTGCAGCCGGGGAAGCGGCAGTGCTGGTCGCGCGCTCTGAGCAGGCGCCGCAGCTCTTCGCTCGGGCGGTAGCGATCGACGGCGAGCACTGCACCGCTGACCGGATGCGTGAGCACTCGTTCCCAGGCGGCGGACCCTCCTGCGAGGCGGCGCGCGGTCGCAGTGTCGATCGGTCCGTACCCGGCCAGTTCTGCCGAGCCGGAGTGGGATGCGGTCTCGGCGCTCTCGGGCAGGCCTGCCAGCCTCAGTACCGGGACGGTGACCTGTACGCGGCCGGTGATCGGTGCGACTGAGTCGCCGCCCGCCGGGCGATGGGGCGCGCGGGGGTCGACTGAGAGCAGGAGCTCCGTGAAGAGGTCGGCCTGAGCCTGTGCAGGGGTCCCGGTGCGTTCGCGGACTTCGGGTCTTCCGGACTCGCCGTTCTCTCGATCCTTCACCCCGTCGTCGCCATGGTCGTCGGTCGCTCTCGCCGCGTGCGCGATCCGTGCGAGGCGATCCTTGATCGCGTACGCCTCGACCGCCCCGATCGTCGCGATGAGCTTCGCCATCCCGTCGTCGAGATCGATCACGCGCACGCAGCGGCCCTCGTGCGCCTCGCGGTGGCGCTCGTCGATGTCGCGGTCCGCGTAGTGCTCGGCGAGGCGTCTCGCGTGAGCCCGGAGCTGGTGCGCGGTCATCGCGCGGGCGAGCGACAGCGCTTCGGCCTCGTAGGCGGCACGTGCGGCCGGGGCCGGAATGATACTACCGGCGTCGACGATGACGTGCGTGTGCCGCAACGACACCGTCCCCTCGCTCAGTGCTGCCGCGGTAGTCGGATAGCCGGACAGAAGCGCGTCGGCGTGCGCCATCGCGGAAGCGGTGGCCGTATGCCCGGAGCGGGTCGCCACGGCGACCTCGGCTTCGACCGCCCGGTGGACGAGTTCGCCGTGGTCGAGATGCCCTTCGTCGTGCGCGATACGCGTCGCGAGGTGCGAGAGCGAGGCGAGCGCGACCGCCTTCAGATGCTCGAGCTGATGCCCCAGCGCGTCCAGACTCTCAATCACGGCGATACCGGCGGCAAGCGCCTCGCGCTGCTGCTCGGTGACGTCGTGGGGGAGCGTTCTCATGGCACTATCTCAACAGCAGCCACCGACATTCCCGACCGGTTTCGGGGGACTCTCGATTCAAACTTTCGCCGACTTCTTTGGTCTGCACCCTACAAAGAGGAGGCGGTGAAGTTCGTGTAACGCGGTGACTGAGGACCACAGGCCGCAGCGCCCCGCTCGACTCCGATCTCAAAGGCTAATAGTATTAGCCTCATGAATCCCATCCGTTCCATCTGGCTGCTCGCCGCAGGGCTCATGATCGCCGCGATCGTCTGGGCCTGCATTGTGCTCGGCTGGCCCGCGACGATCGTGGCCGTCGTGTTCGCCTGCCTCCCCGATATCGCGCTCATCGGCGCCTTCGCCGAGCACGGCCGCCTCAAGCCGCGCCGGGTCGGCTTCTACAACCTGCTGCACGCGCCGATGCTCGGCGCGATGCTGGTCGCGGCCGGTCTTGCGATTCTCGCGCTGCCCCCGCACACGTGGATCGCGGCACTCGCCGGCCTGGCCTGGCTCGCCCACATCGCGGTCGACCGGGCCTGCGGCTTCGGGCTCCGGGCGGCCGACGGGAGCATCGTGCCGGTCGGTGTGCGCCGCGATGCCGGGAGCCGCGAGCGGAAGCCGCGCGTGAAGTGAGCGCGCGCCGGGAGAGCCTGCTCGATCTCGCCGAGCTGATCCTCGAGAGAGACGGACTCGAGGGATTCGGCGTGAACGCGCTCGCGCGTGCCGCGGGAGTCAAACCGCCGAGTCTCTACAAGCATTTCGCGGGCGCCGTCGAGATCGAGCACGCGCTGGTCGCGCGCTGGTTCAGGCGGCTTGCCGCGGAGCTCGCCGCGGTCGAGATCCAGACCAGTGCCACGGTCGAGATCCAAGCGGGTGCCGCGGCCGAAGCGCAGCCAGGTACGGAGGATCGCCTGACCGCCTTCGCGGGAGCCTATCGGGGCCTGGCGCTCCGCGCGCCCCAGCTCTACCGGCTCGCGAACGATCGCACGCTCGACCGGGAGCTGCTGGAGCGGTTGGATCACGGCTGCGAGGCGGCGGCGATGGGGGCGCTTCTGCGCTTCTTCGACGAGGATCTCACCCGCCACGACCGTGCGCGGCTGGCCTGGGCCGCCGCGCACGGTCTGGTCTCGCTGGAGATCGTCGGGCGCTTCCCAGAGGGCGCCGATCTCGCATCGGCGTGGGGATCGCTCGCACGCTTGCTCGCCGCCTGACACGCTTCGCGAGCGCGGCATTCGCAGGCCTTCCGGCCGAAGGGGGCGAAAACTGACGGCCTGGAGCCGAGCCATCGGGTAGCGTTTATCCAGTGCGCGCCTGAAACGGCGCGCAACGAGACGGATTCCGACCACCGGGCGACAGGAAGGAGGGAGCGTTGCACCTCAAGAGCCTCACGCTCAAGGGATTCAAATCCTTCGCGCAGCCGACCGCCTTCCAGTTCGAGCCGGGCGTCACCGCGATCGTCGGCCCCAACGGCTCGGGCAAGTCGAACGTGGTGGACGCGTTGGCCTGGGTGATGGGCGAACAGGGCGCCAAGACCCTGCGCGGCGGCAAGATGGAGGATGTCATCTTCGCCGGCACGAGCACGCGGGGCCCGCTCGGACGGGCCGAGGTCAAGCTCACCATCGACAACAGCGACGGCGCGCTGCCGATCGAGTACACCGAGGTGACGATCAGCCGCACGCTGTTCCGCAACGGTGCCAGCGAGTACGCGATCAACGGCGAGGGATGCCGCCTGCTCGACGTGCAGGAGCTGCTGAGCGATTCCGGCCTCGGCCGCGAGATGCACGTGATCGTCGGTCAGGGGCAGCTCGACGCGGTGCTGCGGGCGACACCCGAGGATCGGCGCGGCTTCATCGAGGAGGCCGCCGGCATCCTGAAGCATCGCCGGCGCAAGGAGCGCACGCTGCGCAAGCTCGAAGCGATGGAGACGAACCTCACCCGGCTGAACGATCTCGCCGGCGAAATCCGGCGCCAGCTCAAGCCGCTGGGGCGCCAGGCCGAGGTGGCGCGGCAGGCGCAGCACATCGCCGCCGAGGTGCGCGACGCGAAGGCCCGCCTGCTCGCGGATGATGTCGCCCGTCTGCGCGCCGAGCTCGACGAGCTCGCCAAGGACGAGGCCGAGCGCCACAGCGAGCGGATCGTGCTGCAGGAGCAGGTCGAGCAGAAGCAGCTCAGAATCGCGCGCCTCGAGCAGGATCAGCAGAGCGAGGAGCTCGATGCCGCCCGTCGGGTCACGATCGGCCTCGAATCCTCCCAGTCGCGGCTACGGGGGTTGCTCGCGCAGACCCAGCAGCGGCTCACCTTCCTCGCCACCCAGGCGGAAGCGCCGGATCAGCTCACTCGGCTCAGTCGCTCGAGCGTGGACGAGGCGGGCAGGGAAGCCGCTGCGCTCGCCGACCTGATCCCCGGTGCGGATCGAGCCTGGCAGGAGGCCGGCGACGCGACCCGTCGCGCGCAGCGTTCGCTCGACGCCATCGACGAGCACCTGGCTGCGCAGAGCGCCCTCGTCTCCAAGCACGATCTCGAGCTTTCGAAGCTGCGCGGCCAGGCCGAGGCCGCCGAGCAGAAGCGGGCCGCGGTGGCGCAGGAGGTGGCCAGGCGCGAGCA
>NZ_JBHSRW010000089.1:0-9246 GCF_042659205.1 Leucobacter soli | reverse complement strand
CCGAGCACGTGTAGGTGACCCCGTTCTCGCGAGCCACCCGCTCGGGGTCGGCGAACAGGTCGAAGCTGTGCACGCGGTGGTAGTGCCAGCCGAGCCGCCGCAGGACGGTCGGCCGCAGCCGCAGGGCGTCGCGCAGGCTCTGCTCACCGCCGGAGAGGTCGAGATCCACCGCGATCGCGCGCTCGCCGAGCGAGGCCGCGAGCGGAATCGCACCTCGGTAGTCGAGCTCGACGTTCAGGCCGAGCGCCTCGAGGCGATCCGCGAGCTCGCCGAGCATCGGATCCCGCTCCGACGGCAGCGCCGCCGGTGCCGGCTCGGGATGCTCGAGCGCGAGGAGTTCCGAGAGCTCGATCATCCCGTACTTGATGCGCGTCGCGTCGAGGTCGTCGGGCCGGAAGCAGCTGACGATGGTCATCGCGCGGCGCGCGCGCGTCATCGCCGTCGCGATCAGGCGTTCGCCGCCCGGCCTCCCCAGCGACCCGAAGTTCGAGAGCACCCGCCCATGGGGGGTGCGGCCGTAGCCGACGGAGAAGATGACCCGGTCGCGGCTCTGCGCCATCGCCTGCTCGAGCGTCAGCACCGCGAACGGTTCCGCCCGGTCGCCGAGCAGGAAGTCCCGGTACTGCGGGAACTTGGAGAAGGCGCGAAGCACGGCCTGGTAGCTGCGCACCGCGTGCCGCTCGCTCGCCGTGATGACCATGAGGGACTCGCGCGGCCGCTCGCTCGCGTGCTCGAGCACCAGCTGCACCACGCGTTCCAGCTCGGCGTCGGTGCTCTCGACCGCGCCCGTGTGCGGGTCGGGCAGTCCCTGCCCGTTCGCGACGAAGTCGAGCGTGAGGCTCGAGTGCCCGAGGAACGTCCCCGCCCAGGGCAGCGACACGATCTCGCCGTCGTAGAAGCGGGTGTTCACGAGGTTCGTGAGATCCTCGCCACCGGCGCGGTAGCTGTGCGTGAGGGCGAGCTCCGGCAGCACCGATCGCAGCTGCGCGAATGCGGACCGCGCGTGCAGGGTCTCGCCGTCGACGACGGGGGCCGACTCCTCGCTCGGGATGCGGACCGCGATGTCGAAGGCCGACGGCGTCTGCGTCACCGTGTCGCCGAACGCGACGACCTGCGCCGAGCGCCGGATCGCGCCCACGTTCTCGACCAGGGTCGTGGCGCCGGCGTCGAGCAGCACCGTGGTGTCGAAACGCAGCGCGTCGGGCAGCTGCGCGACCTCGTACGGCGAGCACACCCAGACCGGAGCGAGCACGCCCATGAGGCCTGGCGCGTGCTTCGCGAGCAGCGCGAGCGGGGCGTCTCCCCCGCGCAGCAGCTCGCGGAGCGCGATCGCCTCCTGCTTCGCATCGAGCACCGACACTCGCCAGGCGTCGGCGAGCTTGGCGGCGAGCTGCGGCCCGCCCGCACCCGCATGGGCGTCGTCGACGACCCGGAAGTCCGCCTCGAGCCGCTCCACCACTCCGGTGTTGGCGCTGAGCAGCGCCTGGTTGGTCTGCAGCATCCGCTCGAGCGCCGACTGCCACCAGGCCTGCTCGAGCTCGTTCGCGACGTGCTCGGCCGGCACGTGCCTGGACGAGAGATCCGCGAGCAGGGGCTCGAGGTGGGCGGCGCGCAGACGCTCCACGATCGTGGTGCGCTCCTGGATGTTGTGCAGCACCTCGCTCTCGCGCGCGAGGTCGATGGTTCGGCGGGCCAGCTGCACGAGCGGCAACGCCCGCATCTTCTGGGTCTCGTGCTCGTGACCGAGCACGAGATCGAGCTTCTCGAGGTCCTGGTAGGCGGCCTGGTAGGCAGACACGACGTCGGAGATGCCGAGCGGCACCTCCGGCCGAGCACCGACGACGGTCGAGTAGCGCTGCCAGAGGACGCGCTGCTGCTGGATCTGCACCAGGCGGGCGTACATATCGCTGATGTGCACGCCCGGACGCACGTATTCGCGGGCGAGCTTGCGCAGCCGCTTGCGGTTGCCGCTCGACATCTCCTCGCCGCCGCGCGGCGCATGGGCCGCGATCACCTCGGTGAGCGAGCGGTCGTAGACCTCGGGGGTGAAGCGGTCGAGGGTCTCGCGGATCCCCATCAGCAGCCGCAGGTAGACGCCGAGCTCGGCGATCGTCTCGTAGGGGCGCAGCGTCGTCTGCTCGATGATCTCGTTCGCCATCGAGACGAGTCGCGGCAGCTCGGTCTCGGCGAGATCCACAGCGAGCGTGTACGCGACGCGTGCCGCCTCCGTGGTGTCGAAGCTCACTCCGTACCAGGGCGAATCCTCGGGGCCGTACTGGAACTGGCCGAGCCGCGCCGCCTCGGTGATGTCCTCGGCGACGCTGCTGCGGTCGAGGGTGAGATGCCCGAGCGCGTGGTCGTCGAGCCGCACCGTAGTACTCGGCGGAGTCGGGAGCAGCGCGAGCCGTGTCAGCTCGCGCAGCGCCTCGAGCGGCGAGACCGCGAAGCGTTCGTCGGGCTGCGTCAACGCGTCCTGATAGTCGATGAGTACGCCGCGGAGACGCAGCAGCGCGTCGTCGACGTCGCGCATCCGGCTGGCCGTGGCGGACTCGTTGCGGCTGATCGCCTCGACGAGGTTGCGTCGCAGCAATCTCGGGGTCACCGCGAGCCCCGCGAGCCCGACCCGGTTCAGCCGGTGGGAGATACCGTCGATCGTCGCGCGACGCGGCGAGACCACGAGCACGCGCTTGCCGGATCCCACGAGCGCGCCGATCGCGTTGACGGCGGTCTGGGTGCCACCCGTGCCGGGCAGAGTGCGCACCACGACGGAATGCCCGGCGTCGATCTGGGCGAGCACGTCGTCCTGCTCCGCGTCGGCGTCGTAGAGCGCCCGATCCGTCTCGGGCGAGCGCTCGTTCGGGCTGGGCGCCGTGACCGGGCGATAGCTCCGGTCGAGCTGCTCCTTCGCGACCTCGCTGCCACAGACAGCCGAGAGCACCGGGGTGTCGAGATCCTTCGCGTCGACCAGCATCTGGCGGGAGACGCTCATGAACGACGAGGCGACGAGGCGCGGCTGCACCACAAAACCGGGGACACCCACCACCATCTGACGGAGACGGTCGATCACGGGCTGGGGCTTGAAGACGCCCTCGGCCTGCGACAGCTCGAGCAAGGAGCGCGCATCGATCGCGATCCCGAACTGCTCACGCAGCGTGGTGAGCAGCTCCGGGTTCACGCTCGGGCGCTTCTTGAGCTTCAGCTCGAAGTCGCGGCCGTAGCGCCGGATCGCGAGCGGGCGGAGCAGCACCGGGGCTGTGAAGTCCTCGCCCTCGAAGCTCCAACTGGCGAGCCCGATGCCGAGATGCACGGTTTCGAGCCCGCGCACGGTGCGCATCTCGACCGCCTTGTCGGTGACGCGCGCGGCCGCGAGCCGGGCCTGACGCAGGGCGAGATCATCGCGGATCAGTGCCGAGAGCAGGATCTTCTGGCCGGTGATGAACTGGGGCAGGCCGGCGGGGTGCGCATTCGAGAGCTCGATCCGCGTGCTCGCATGATCTTCGAAGTGAGTCAGCGGGCTGCGGCCGCCGATCGAGGCGAGCTGCCGCCGCCATTCCTCGTGCTCGAGAGCGAACGGGTCGACAGTACCGATGGGGCCGGTGAGGTGATCTTCGACCGGAGCGGACAAAGGCTCGGGGAACTTGGCTCGCGCGTTCGGCGGGGCGGCTGCCCGCGGCGGCGCGGTCTCGTCCTCGGAGGTCACGTCATCCCCCGGGGCTTCGCCTGATCTCCGGCGTCGGTCCACACTCCACACACGGCCAGATTACGGGCGGAGCGTGAGATTCCGCGGAGGTTCCCCGGTGTTTTGCGGCCGCCCGGCGCCGAGCGGCCGCGCCGGGCCGGGCGGAGCGTGTGCGCGATCATTGTCCGCGTCCACGCTCCGCCGAGCGGTTAGGGCGTGTCCGCCTCGGCCGGGATCGGGGTAGCGACCTCGGAGGTGCCGCGCGCCTTCCCGACCCACGCCATCACGTGGTAGACGACGACGGCGGCGATCGTGCCGAGCGCGATGCCGTTGAACACCACGTCGCCGATCGTCAGGCTGAAGTCGGCGATGCCGACGATCAGCGCGATCGCCGCGGGGAACTGGTTGATGGGCTTCGAGAAGTCGACGCCGTGATCGATCCAGATCTTCACGCCGATCAGGGCGATCAATCCGTAGAGCGCCACCGTCACGCCGCCGAGCACGCCGGCGGGAACGGAGAAGATGAGCGCACCGATCTTCGGCGAGAATCCCAGCAGGATCGCGATGATGCCGGCCACCCAGTAGGCGGCGGTCGAGTAGACGCGGGTCGCGGCCATGACACCGATGTTCTCGCCGTAGGTGGTGGTCGCGGATCCGCCGCCGAGGCCGGCGAGCACGGTCGCGACGCCGTCGGCGAGCAGCGCCCGGCCGGTCTTGGGGTCGAGATCGCGATCGATCATCAGGCCGACGCTCTTGATATGGCCGACGTTCTCGGCGACGAGGACCAGGACGACCGGGAGGAACGCCGGCAGCAGGCCCCACAGGCTCGGATCGGAGAAGGGGTTCCCGGGGAGATGGAAGGCGGGCAGCCCGACCCAGTCGGCCGAGGCCACGCCCGAGAAGTCGACGATGCCCATCAGCGCGGCGGCGATGTACCCGACGACCATGCCGAGCACGATCGAGAGGCGCCCGATCAGGCCGCGGAACAGGACCGTGATCAGGATGATCGCGGCGATCGTGATGACCGCCGCTGTCGAGTGGAGTCCCTGGTCGACGGCCGGGTTGCTCTGCGGATTGCCGAGCCAGTTGTTCTTCACGGCCGGAGCGAGATTGAAGCCGATCAGGGCGACGATCGCGCCCATCACGACGGGCGGCATGAGCGCGTTGATCCAGCCCGTGCCGGTCTTCTGCACGAGCAGGCCGACGAGCGCGAGCAGGATGCCCATCACCAGGATGCCGAACGAGGCGCGGGCGAGGCCCTCCGGCGAGGCGGCCTCCCCCGGTCCGACGCCGGTAGCCACCCAGATGGGTGCGAGGAAGGCGAACGAGGATCCGAGGTAGCTGGGCAGCCGGTTGCCCGTCAGGAGCAGGAAGATGAGCGTACCGAGGCCTGAGAAGAAGAGGGTGGCCGTCGGGCTGAACCCCGTGAGCAGCGGCACGAGGAACGTGGCGCCGAACATGGCGACGACGTGCTGGGCGCCGAAGCCGATCGTCTTGGGCCAGCTCAGCCGTTCCTCGGGCAGAACGATGGCGTCGGATGCGACGCCCTTTCCATCACCGTGCAGTTTCCATGTCTGGGTCATGCGCGCTCCTCTGCGTACATACGGGGCCCGCTCTGCGGGCGCACTGGGTACGACTCTAGTGGCCTGACGGCGATGCCGTCATCCCGTGCGCCCGCACAGCGAATGCCGCTCGAGCGGCAGCGGAAGCGTCCTGCTGGATCGCCGACTCGATCGCCGGCTGCTCCGTCGTCGGTTCAGTCGCCGGCGGCGAGGTAGACCTTGCGGATGTGATCCGCCACGATCCACCGGGTGCGCGTGCCGGCGGTGAGCCGCATCACGTCCCCCGCCTTCACCTCTACGACCCGTCCCTCATCCAGCAGCTCGATCGTGGCGCCGCCCGAGATCACGACGAAGAGCTCGTCGACCTCGGTGTCGCGCACCGCGCCGTCGCGGAGTTCCCAGATCCCGGCCTCGCAGCCGCCCAGCGCCCCGAGCTCGAGCACGCCCTGGCGGGGCGAGCCAGAGTCGACCTCATCGAACGGAACGGGAGCGAGCTCGACGATCGCTCCACGGGCGTGCACGACGCCGTTCGCGCCCTCCGGCAGCAACTCGTTCATCACGGTTCCCCTTCGTCTCGCGTGCCGGCCCGACTAGGAGTCGAAGCCCAGCCCCAGCGCGTCCAGCGTCTTGAGCAGGAGGTTGCGCTTGCCACGGTTGTGATCGGCGCGGTTCAGCGCCCAACGGGTCAGGTTGATGCCGATGGACGCGGCAGGCTCTGGCGGGAACGGCAGCGGCACCTCCCGCACCATCTCGAGCTCGGTGCGCTCGGTCGTGCGGCCGGCGAAGCGGTCGACGATCACATCGGCAGCGAAGTGGGTGGCGCCGACTCCGAGGCCGGTGAACCCGGCGACGTACTGCACCCGACCGTCGAACGCCTGACCCCAGAAGGCGCAGAAGCGGGTCGACGTGTCGATGACGCCCGCCCAGCGGTGCGTGAACTTCACCCCGGCCAGCTGCGGGAACGTGGTGAAGAAGTGCTCCGCGAGCTTGCGGTGCGTCTCCATCCGGTCCTCGTGCTCGGGCTTGATCCGCCCGCCCGCGAAGTACACCGCATCGTAGCCGCCCCACAGGATCCGATTGTCCTTCGTGAGCCGCGAGTAGTGGAACTGGTTCGCGTTGTCGGCGAGACCCTCGCGCCCCTCCCAGCCGATCGACGCCATCTGCTCGTCGGTCAGCGGTTCGGTCATCAGCACGTAGTCGTAGACCGGCACGGTGTGGAAGGTGTAGCGCTTCAGCAGCGAAGGGAACACGTTGGTGCACAGTGCGACGCGGTTCGCCCAGACCGTACCGCCCCCGGTCTCGAGCTCGATCGGCTCGTCGCTGCGGCCGCCGAGCCGGGTGACCCGGGTCTGCTCGAAGATCTCGACGCCGATGGAGGCGGCGTGGCGCGCCAGCTCGGCGCACAGTTTCGCCGGGTGCAGGTTCGCGTTCTCGCGCGGCGAGAAGACGCTGCCGAGGAAGGTCTGCGAGTTGATCCGGGCGCGCGTCTGCTCGGCGTCGAGCACGAGGTGCTCGTCGTCGGATTCGCCGAGCTCCTCGGCCTGATACGGCTCGTTCGCGACCGACAGCACGCCGGTGCGTTCGAAGTCGGCGTCGATGCCGTGCTCGGTGATGAAGCGCTCCATGGCGTCGAGGTTCTCGTGGCCGATACGAGCGAGCGACTCGACCTCATCGGGCCAGCGCGCCTCGGCGTTCGGTTCGCCGTGCGTGATGCTCGCCTCGCAGAAGCCTCCGTTGCGGCCCGACGCGGCCCAGCCGACGCGCTTGCCCTCGAGCAGCACGACGCGGCGATCGGGGTGCTCGGTCTTCAGCTTGATCGCGGTCCAGAGACCTGCGAATCCGCCGCCCACGACGGCGTAGTCGGCGGTGAGGTCGGTCTCGAGCGCCGGATAGCGGGCCGCGCTCCCCTCGACGTCATCGATCCAGAAGCAGCTGTGCTTCGTCTCGGCGAGGGAGTCGTCGACGATCCTCGCGGCCGGTCGTTGTCTTTCGAAAACCGTGGTTTCCATTACGTATCAATGTGCTCTCGTGTGTGTGGTTTCGTGGACGCGTGCCGGATCGCCTACGCGGCGGGCGGTTTCATGATGAGGCCCGTCGCCAACCCGAGGGTCAGCCCGACGAGCACGGCCCACCAGGATTCGGAGAGCCAGCCGATGCCTGCGCCCACGACGGCACCGACGGCCAACCCGAGAAGAACCTGTTTGCGACGGGCTCCGGGGGTCGGCTGATCCGATGGCTTGCTCACTCTCCCAGCCTACGGGGTGCGCAGCCGCGAGTCTCCCGCGAGTCCGAATTCCGAGTGCAACGATTCAGCTCATCGTGCGCTGAATCTTCGAGGTTCCCCGGACGCGCGCCGCGCCGGCCGCGATCAGGAGCGGCTCGATCCGGTCGAGCAGGCCCTCGTCGGCACCGGGGATCAACTCGGCCTCCCACTCGCGCCACTGCTGGCGCCTGCCGGTCAGCTCGTTCGTCGCGTCGACGCGGTCGTCGGCCAATTCGATCACCTCGACGCCATCCACCGCAGTCACCCGTACCGTCGTGCGCTCCGTGCGCAACCGCCCGATCACGTCGAGGCGACGGGCCCCGTCCGCGCCGATCCGACGCTCGAGCTCGGCGCGCAGGCCCTGGGGCATCTCCTCGGCGGGCGGCCAGAGCAGCTCCCGCGCGCCCTCGGCACCCTTCTCCTTCAGGTGCCAGCCCTCGTCCTTGCCGCCTGCCCGCATCCGCACCGCCACGCGCTGCGCGGCGAGTGCACCGTCGGGTGTGTCGAAGTAGCGGGCCTCGAGCCGGTGATGCTCCGGTTCCGCGAGGCGCAGCCCCAGCGCTGCGAAGTCCTCCGCCGCGGGCAGGGCCGCCCCGTCCTCGACCTCGTACTTGCGCTCGATCTCGAGCGACTCGACGGGGCTCGCGACTGCGCTCGTGACCGCGGCCACGCTCTCGCCGGATGCCACGTCGGCTTCCTCGCGCGCCGGGTCCGCACTGCCTGCCGCCTCCGAGTCGCCCGCTCTGCGCCGGCCGGCGGACCAGACGATGCCCGCGCCCGCGACCACCACGAGCACGATGCCCGCGAGCGCCGGCAGCGTGAGAGACTGACCCAGCCAGAGCGCACCCACGAGGGTGCCGATCATCGGATCGAACGCGAAGAGCACGCCGATGACGCGCGCCGAGGCGAAGCGCCCGGCGAGCGTGTCCACGGTGAAGGCGAGCGCGGTGCCGAGCAGGGCCGAGAGCACCAGCGGCAGCCAGTGGGCCGGTTCCATGCGTGGCATCGCCGGGGCCGCGAAGGGCAGGGTGAGGATCGCGGCGACCGCGACGGAGAGCGCCATGCTCTGCATCCCGCCCTCGCTCTTGCCGATGTGCGCGGCGAGCACGGTGTAGAGGGCGAAGGCCGCCCCGGCACCGGCGCCGAACACGAGACCGAGCGCATCGACCGGGCCGCCGAGGCCGGCGATGAGCACCACCCCCGCGAAGGCGAGCAATGCGAGCAGGCCCTCGCGCAGGCGCCGCGACAACGCGAGCGCGACGACGCAGGGCCCGAGGAAGTCGAGCGTGGTGGCGATGCCCAGCGGGATCCGGTCTATCGCGAGGTACAGGAGGATGTTGCTGGCCGCCATCGCGACGCCGTAGAGCACGATCCCGGCCCATTCGCCACGGCTCCGCCCGCGAAGCCGCGGGCGGAAGATGAGAAGCACCAGGACGGCGGCGATCGTCATCCGGGCCGAACTGGTGCCGATCGCGCCGACGGTGTCGAAGAGACCGTAGGCGAGCGCGGACGAGATCTGGACGCCGATGCTGCCGATGAGCACGAGCACCACGGCACGGATGGTGGAGGTGCGGGTCGCCGTGCGTATCGCGCTACGGGACGAGCGTTGCGATGCGGGATCTGGCATCCCTTCAGGTTATCGCGCAATACACTGACCGCATGACCAGCGGAGACCCCGTCGCGGGCGGATGGGCGGATCGCGCCGCGCGCGCGGCCGCCGCGGCCGTGGAGGCGCTGCGCAC
>NZ_JBHSRW010000088.1:0-9355 GCF_042659205.1 Leucobacter soli | reverse complement strand
GCGCGCCGTGATCCGCCACGGCACCGCGTGCGCCGCCCGCGGCTCTGCCACCGGGGCGAGCCGCGGGCCGGCGATCACCCTGCTGGCGAGGCGAAAAGGATTCATGCCGTCAGGGTAGAACGGACCTCCGACGTTGCCGGGCGACTACACGTGATGGTAGGGGCGGCCCCCCGCGATCTCCTGAGCCCGGTAGAGCTGCTCCGTCACGATCAGGCGCACCAACTGGTGCGGGAACACCAGCTTCGACAGGCTCCACACGAAGTCCGCCCGCCGGCGGACCCGGTCGTCGACGCCGTAGGCACCGCCGATCACCAACGTGGCCGTGCGAGCACGGGCGAAGCCGCCCTGCAGCACGCGCGCCAGCTCGGGAGAGTCGACGTTCCTCCCGCGCTCGTCGAGCAGCACCACGAAGTCGTCGCCGAGCTTCGCCAGGATCCGATCCGACTCCTCCGACCGCGCCGCCTCGCCCTCGCGCGCGGAGTGCGGCAGAAGTTGCCATGAGGCGTCGAACGGCTTGCGCAGCCGCTGCTCGTACCGCGCGATGCCGTCGGAGACCCAGTTCTCATGCTTCCGCCCCACGGCGAGGATTCGGATACTCACGGCACTCGAATCGTCTCGAGGTACTCGGCGATCCGCCCGATCGCCTCCGTCAGAACCGGGACCTCGGGCAGCGTGACGAAGCGCAGGTGATCGGGCGTCGGCAGGTTGAAGCCGCGTCCGTTCGTCACGAGCACGCGCGTCGCCCGCAGCAGCTCGATGACGAAGTGCTGGTCGTCCGCGATCGGGTACACGGCCGGGTCGAGCCGCGGGAAGAGGTACATCGCACCGCCCGGCAGCGCGCACGAGACCCCGGGGATCGCCGTCAACAGCCGGTGCGCCGCATCGCGCTGCTCCCGCAGTCTCCCGCCGGGCGCGCAGAGGGCTTCGATCGAGCTCTCTCCTACGCCGGGCCCCGTCGAGAGCGCCACCGGGATCGCGTACTGCGCCGGAACGTTGGCGCACATGCGCATGTTGGCGAGCAGCGTCAACCCCTCGAGGAAGTCGCGCGCACGCTCGCGGTCGCCGGACGCCACCAGCCACCCCGAGCGGTAGCCGGCCACCCGCTGCGTCTTCGAGAGCCCGCCGAAGGTGAGGCAGAGGGTCTCCGCCGAATGCAGCGCGGCATGCTCGTGCGCGGCGCCGTCGTAGAGGATCCGGTCGTAGATCTCGTCGGCCAGGAGCACGAGCCCGTGCCGCTCGGCGAGAGCGGCGAAACCGCGCACCAGCTCGGGCGAGTAGACGGCGCCGGTCGGGTTGTTCGGGTTGATGAGTACGATGCCCGTGGTGCGCGGCGTCACGAGCGACTCGATGGCGGCGAGGTCGGGCATCCAGCCGTTCGCCTCGTCGCACGGGTAGTGCACGGCGCGGCCCCCCGAGAGCGTCACCTGCGCGGTCCAGAGCGGGTAGTCGGGCGCAGGGACGAGGATCTCGTCACCCGGGCTGATGAGCGCCTGCAGTACGAGCGAGATCAGTTCGCTGACGCCGTTGCCGATGGTGACATCGTCGGGCCCGAGGCCGGGCACACCGAGCTCCGTGTAATGCCGGGCGACCGCCTCGCGTGCGGGCAGCACACCGCGCGAGTCGCTGTATCCCTGGGCGGCCGGCAGGATCCTGCGCAGCTCTTCGACGATCTCGGGCGGAGCGTCGAAGCCGAACGGCGCCGGGTTGCCGATGTTCAGCTTGAGGATCGTTTCGCCCGCGCGCTCCAGTCGCTCGGCCTCCTGCAGGATCGGGCCGCGGACGTCGTAGCGGACGCCGGCCAGTTTGCTCGACTGGGTGATGAGGCGCACCCGCTCATTATTCCACTCCGGAGCCGCACCCTGACGCACCTACGAGCGAGCGGAACGGCGCGGGATCACGCCTGCTGCGCGTAGAGTTCCGCGTAGGATCCGCCGAGCTCCAGCAGCTCGGCGTGCGATCCCTGTTCCACGATACGCCCGGCGCTCACCACGTAGATGCGATCCGCCCCCTCGATCGTCGAGAGGCGGTGCGCGATCGCGATCGTCGTGCGCCCCTCGCGGGCGCCGTCGAGGGCGCGCTGCACGATCCGCTCGTTCACCGTGTCGAGCGCGCTCGTCGCCTCGTCGAGCACGAGCACGCGGGGGTTCTTCAGCAGCACGCGCGCGATCGCGACGCGCTGCTTCTCGCCGCCCGAGAGACGGTAGCCGCGCTCGCCCACGATCGTCTCGTAGCCGTCGGCGAACGAGACGATCGTGTCGTGGATGTTCGCGAGCCCGGCCGCCGCCTCGATCTCCTCCTGGGTCGCGTCGGGCTTCGCGTAGCGGAGGTTCTCGGCGATCGTCGCATGGAAGAGGTAGGGCTCCTGGGTGACGACGCCGATCCGGTCCATCAGCGACTGCTGCTGCAGCGTGCGCACGTCGTCGCCCCCGTAGCGCACGGTGCCCGACGAGGCGTCGTAGAGGCGCGGGATCAGCGAGCCGATCGTGGTCTTGCCCGATCCCGAGGCGCCGACGAAGGCCACGAACTCGCCGGGCGCCACCGCGAACGACACCGCGTCGAGGGTGGGACTGTCGTCGGCCGAGGCGTCCGGGTACCGAAACGTCACGTCTTCGAACGACACCGCGCCCGCTCGCCCGGGCTCGTCGCTCGGCTCGGCTGCCCCGGGCTCGTCGACGATCGCCGGCTCCAGGTCGAGGTACTCGAAGATGCGCGCGAAGAGCGCCGAGGAGGTCTGCAGGTCGAGCGCGACGCGCATGAGCGCCATGAGGGGGAAGAGCAGCCGCGACTGCACGGTCGTGAAGGCGACGATCGTGCCGGCGGTGATACCGGCGTCGTACCCCTGCCCGGTCGCCTGCGCCAGCAGCCAGCCCGAGACGAGGTAGACGATCGCCGGCACCGCCGAGAGGAACACCTGCACGAGCGCGAAGAACACCTGCCCGCTCATGGTCTGCCGCACCTGCAGCGCGATCTGGTTGCGGTTCTCGCCCGCATAGCGCTCCGTCTCGGCCTGCTGTCGCGAGTACGTCTTCGCGAGCAGCACGCCCGAGACCGAGAGCGCCTCCTGCGTGATCGCGCTCATCTCCGAGAGCGACTCCTGGGTCTTGCCCGCGATCCGCGCCCGCACCTGCCCGACGCGGCGCTGCGCGAACACGAGCACGGGCATCAGCACGACCGCGATGAGCGTCAGCTGCCAGCTGAGCAGCACCATCGCGACGGCCGCCGCGATCACGGTGACCGTGTTGCCGATCACGTTCGAGACCGTGTTCGTGAGCACGTTCGCCACGCCGCCGACGTCGTTCTGCAGACGCGACTGGATCACACCCGTCTTCGTGCGGGTGAAGAACCCGAGTTCCATCGACTGCAGATGGGCGAAGAGCTTCACGCGCAGATCGCCCATCACCCGGTTGCCGACGCGGGCGGTGAAGTAGGTCTGCACGATGCCGAGGCCCGCCGAGACGACGAAGACGAGGATCATGGCGCCGACCAGCCAGGCGAGCACGGTGAGGTTCGGGCCGGTCGCGGCGTCTTCGGCGCCCACCGGGAAGAGCCCGTCGTCGAAGACGCGCTGCGTGATGAGCGGAGGCAGGATGCCGAGGCCGGCCGAGACCAGCACGAGCACGATGATGACCGAGAGCTGCAGGCGGTACGGGCGGAAGAGCTCGGCGATGCGGCGGCCGAGGTCGGCGACCTTCGGCGCCTGCCTGTTCGCCTCGCGCTGCGCCCTGGCGTCGCCGCCGGAGACGCGGCTTCTGCCCACCGGACCGCCCATGCTCATACCTCGAAAGCGTAGACCGTGGAGGGCCGGAGGCGCAGATCGTCCGCTGCCGGCGCAATCGTGCGCGTGAGGCCGGCGCGCGGCGCCGTGCGGATCGGTCAGAGTACCCTTCCCGCGCCGGGCTGTCGAGGGGCTGCCCCCGCTCAGGTCAACGGTCTACCGTCAGGGGCAGGCGGCACCCAGGGCACCGGGAGGCACCGCACGGGTCCCTGGCCGTCGTATCGGAGAGGAGCACGACATCATGCCGAGAAAGGACCGCCCCCAGCTGAAGGATCCTGAGCTCTACGAGCGTTTGCGCGAGGAAGGCGCCAGCGAGGAGAAGGCCGCCCGGATCTCGAACGCTGCGGCGAAGGAGGGCCGATCTGCCATCGGCCGTCGCGGCGGTCTCGCGGAGAATTACGAGGATCGCACCCTGCCCGAGCTGAGGCGGCGAGCGAAGGAGCTCGGCCTGACCGGTTACTCCCGGCTTCGGAAGGCCGAGCTGATCCGCCGCCTGCAGGATCACTGAGCATGCCGCAATAGCGACTCTGGCGGCCGCCGGAGCCCGGAGCCGGAGCACCCGGTCGGAGCGCCCGGTTCCCCTCCTCCCCTCCGGGAGGCCCCTCGCTCCAGCCGTCCGATACCGTCTACCAGATCCGATCGCGGTGACCGACCACCACCGAGACGATGATCGCGAGAGGCACGAGCCAGATCATCGCGAGCAGGCCCGCATCCACCCAGAGCCGCGCGGGTCGCCGCAGACCAGTGGCACGCACCACGAGCATCCCGAGGAGGCCGATGAGCCCGACCGCGAGACCGATGCTGCACCACAGCGGATCCCACCTCGCCAGGAGCAGGAGGACGGCGCCCACGACGACGAATGCCGCGACCGCCGAGAACATCCAGCGATTCGTACTCGCACTCGTCAATGCCGGCTGGTTGTGCACGAGAGCCGGGTCGGCCTGACCGCGATTGGGGTTCGGTACCGAGGCCTCCGCGTCGGCGCTCATGGTCGACCCGTCGAGGATGGGCCGCTCCTGGAACTCGCCCGCCGGCGGCCCGAGTACCGTGCCCCTGCCGGTCCCGGCATCGAATCGGGAGGGCCCGTGCGGTGCGTCGGGCCGCTCCTCGTCGAGGCGCTCCGCGCTGTCCGGATCCATCGCCGGCTCGATATTCCGGTGCTTCCCGTCGTTCATGACTGCCTCCCTGCTCGGTGCGGCGTCCCGATCGGCGACGCGCGCCTCTTCGCAGCTCCCACGGTAGGCGGGTCCCGTCCGCCGGTGGAGAGGGTCGACAACACGTTCAGCGCCGCGTAGGATCAGCGATTCGCGAGGTAGTGCTCCGCCTCCTGCTCCGACAGCACGATGAGACCCCGCTGCGAGTTGGAGAGCTCGTTCAGCGCGGTCAGCCAGGTCTCGTTCAGTTGCGGCGACCGGCTCCCGGAGAAGCGGAACACGATCGGGATGCTCGGCGACAGCCAGATCGACGCCCGCCCGCTCCCCTTCTCCGGCGGATTGGTCCAACTCATGAGGAAACTCTCCTGGCGGCGGAGCTTCATCGTGATGGCGGCCTTCAGGTGGGCGAGCGTCCGGTCCTCGAACTCGTACTCCTGGACTCCCGCATAATTCAAGAACCCCATGGGCGCAATGGTGTCAGAAGTGGCGGCAGAGGGGTAGCTTCCTGTGAGATTCTTCAGGAACCGGCGCCGCCAGCGGCCCGAACGTCGTCGTCCACCCAACCGAGCGAGCGCTCGACGGCACGACCCCAGAGGCGCAGGCTACGCGCCCGATCCGCCGCAGCCATCCGCGGCGTCCATCGCCGCCCCTCGCGGACCAGCCCCTGCAGCTCGGCGGTGCCCGACCACACCCCGGTCGCGAGGCCTGCGGCGAAGGCCGCGCCCAGCGCCGTGGTCTCGAGGTTCTCGGGCCGCACCACGTCGATGCCGAGCAGATCGGCCTGGAACTGCATCATCATGTCGCTGGCGGATCCGCCGCCGTCGACGCGCAGCTCGTCGAGCGCCTCGCCCGTGTCCGCCGCGGCCGCGTCGATCACCTCGACGGTCTGGAACGCGCACGCCTCGCTGGCGGCCCGTACGAGGTGCGCCTTCGTGACGAAGCGGGTGAGACCGACGATCACGCCGCGCGCGTCGGGTTGCCAGCGCGGAGCGAAGAGCCCCGAGAAGGCGGGCACGATGTACGCGCCGCCGGTATCCGGCACGCTCGAGGCGAGGCCCTCGATCTCGGTGGAGTCGCGGATCAGGCCCAGGTTGTCTCGCAGCCAGTGGTGCAGCGATCCGGCGACCGCGACCGAGCCCTCGAGCGCATAGACAGGCGACGCATTCCCGATGCGGTATGCGACGGTCGTGAGCAGCCCGTTCTGCGAGAAGACCGGGCGCTCCCCCGTATTCACGATGAGGAATCCACCGGTGCCGAAGGTCTGCTTCGCGCTGCCGGGCGCGAACGCGGCCTGCCCGAACGTCGCGGCCTGCTGATCGCCGAGGATGCCCGCGATGGGCACACCGTCGAGGCCGGCGATGCCGCGCACCTCGCCGATCTGCTCGGAGCTCGACACGATCCCGGGCAGCATCGAGCGCGGGATCCCGAAGACGTCGAGTGCTTCTTCGCTCCAGTCGAGGGTGCGGAGGTCGCAGAGCTGGGTACGACTCGCGTTGGTGACGTCGGTGACGTGGAGGCCGTGCTCGGCACCGCCGGTCAGGTTGTAGACGAGCCAGGAGTCGATCGTGCCGAAGCGCAGCTCGCCGCGCTCGGCGCGCTCGCGGGCGCCGGGGATCTCGTCGAGCATCCAGCGCACCTTGCCGGCCGAGAAGTAGCTGGCGAGCGGCAGGCCGGTGATGGCGCGCAGCCGCTCGGTGCCGTACGGCTGCCCGGTCGCAGGGTCGACCTCGGCGGCGAGCGCGTCGACTATGCCCTGCGTTCTCGTGTCCTGCCAGACGATCGCGTCGCCGATCGGCTCGCCGGTGGCGGCGTCCCAGACGACGGTCGTCTCGCGCTGATTGGTGATGCCGATGCCGGCGATGCGATCCTTCGCGATGCGCGCCTTGCCCAGCGCCTCCCGCAGGAGCGCCTCGGTCGTGCGCCAGATCTCGATCGCGTCGTGCCCCACCCAGCCGGGCCGTTCGAAGATCTGCCGGTGCTCGCGCTGCGCGCTCGCGACGGCTTTGGCTCGGCGGTCGAACACGATCACCCGGGTGCTCGTCGTCCCCTGGTCGATCGCGATGACGTGGTCTGCCCGGCCGGCCGCGCCGCCGGTCGGTGCGGGGTCCGCGAGATGCTGCGCTGCCATGTCCCGAGCCTACCCCGGCCCCGCGCCGCGGCCCCGCCCACGACGCCGACCCGCAAGTGCTCAGTAATCACGGGCGCGGGCCGGCCTCACCCCGCACTACTGAGCACTTGCGGCACAGGAAGAGCCGAGAGGGTGCGGCGTCGGGGGTGCGAAGTAGGATGGAGCACATGCCAGAAACACTGCGCCTCGCGTCCGTGAATGTGAACGGCGTGCGCGCCGCCTTCCGCAAGGGCATGGGCGACTGGCTCGATCAGCGCGGCGTCGACGTGCTCGCGATGCAGGAGGTGCGCGCCGACGACTCGCACCTCGAGGAGCTGTTCGGGCGGGTCGAGGACCGCGGCTGGCACATCCTGCACGACCCCTGCGCGATCAAGGGCCGCGCGGGCGTCGCCATCGCGAGCCGCGTCCCCGCGGTCGAGCACCGGATCGGGCTCGGCGGGCTCGACCTGCAGGAGTCGATCCAGTCGTCGGGCCGTTGGCTCGAGGCCGACTTCGACTTCGGCGGCACCCCCTTCACCGTCGTGAGCAACTACACGCACTCCGGCGAGGTCGACACCCCGCGCCAAGAGGCCAAGTGGGCGTTCCTCGACGCGATGGGCCCGCGCATGAACGAGCTGGCCGACGCGCGCGACCTCGTGGCGATCGTCGGCGACTTCAACGTCGGCCACCGCGAGTTCGACATCAAGAACTGGCGCGGCAACGTGAAGCGCAGCGGCTTCCTGCCCCGCGAACGCGCCTACTTCGACCGCTTCTTCGGCCCCCGCGGCGAGGTCGTCGCCGGCGTCGACGGCACCGAGGGCCCCGGCTTCGGCTGGATCGATGTGGGCCGGCGCTGGGCCGGCGAGGTCGACGGCCCCTACACCTGGTGGTCGAACCGCGGCCAGGCGTTCGACAACGACACGGGCTGGCGGATCGACTACCACGTCGTCACGCCGGCGCTCGCCGAGCGCGTCGAGAACTATGCGATCGACCGGGCCGCCGCCTACGACGAGCGATGGTCGGACCACGCTCCCGTCGTGGTCGACTACCGCCTCGGCGCCTGGTCCTGACCCCGTCGCACCGCGCGGCACCACCCCACCTGTCATCCTGCGCGCGAGTCGCAGGATCTCCCCCGAACCAGAGCTAGATTCTGCGATCCGCTCCGCGGCCGCAGAATGACGATTGAAGCAGCGGCCGATGCACGGCCGCAGGAGACACCCATGAGCCCCCACACCAAACCAGTCATCTTCAGCGGCATGCAGCCCTCGAGCGACTCGCTGCACCTCGGCAACTACATCGGCGCCCTCAGTCAGTGGACGCAGATGCAGGACAGCTTCGACGCCTTCTTCTGCGTCGTGAACCTGCACGCCATCACGGTGCCGCAGGACCCGAAGGATCTCGCCGAGCGCACCCGCGCCACCGCCGCCCAGTACATCGCGGCCGGCATCGACCCCGAGAAGTCGACCCTGTTCGTGCAGTCGCACGTGCCCGCGCACGCCGAGCTCGCCTGGGTGCTGAACACGCTCACCGGCTTCGGCGAGGCCAGCCGCATGACGCAGTTCAAGGACAAGTCGCAGCGGCAGGGCGCCGACGCTGCCTCGGTGGGGCTCTTCACCTACCCGATGCTGATGGCCTCCGACATCCTCCTCTACCAGGCCGACACGGTGCCGGTGGGCGAGGATCAGCGCCAGCACGTCGAGCTGACCCGCGACCTGGCGATGCGCTTCAACGGCCGCTTCGGCGAGACCTTCACCGTTCCCGAGGCGCAGATCCAGAAGGGCACGGCGAAGATCTACGACCTGCAGGATCCGAGCTCGAAGATGTCGAAGTCGGCGGAATCGGAGGCGGGTCTCATTAAGGTGCTCGACGACCCGGCGGTGACGCGCAAGAAGATCATGCGCGCCGTGACGGACGCCGACGGCGAGATCCGCTACGACCGCGAGCTGAAGCCCGGCGTCTCGAACCTGCTCACCATCTACTCGGTGCTGACCGGCCGCATGGTCGAGTCGATCGAGCGCGAGTTCGCGGGCCGCGGCTACGGCGACCTCAAGAAGAGCCTCGCCGAGGTGGTCGAGGAGACGTTCACGCCGGTGCGGGATCGCACGAACGAACTGCTGAGCGACCCCGCCGAACTCGACCGGCTGCTCGCGAAGGCGGCCGACCGCGCGAACGAGGTCGCCTCGACGACGCTGGCCCGCGTGTACGACGCGATGGGGATCCTGCGCCGCTGAGGCCGGCGAGAGACGGCTCCGAGACCGCCGCAGAACCGGCTGCGGCAACCGGGACCGGCGCAGCCGAGCCCGGTGCGGCCGGGCGCCA
>NZ_JBHSRW010000087.1:0-9356 GCF_042659205.1 Leucobacter soli | reverse complement strand
CTCCCGACGACGAGTGGGACGAAGTGCTCGGGCGCGCGCTGCAGGTGAACGCGCTCAGTCAGCTCGCGCTCGTGCGCCGCGCGCTCGGGCACTTCTCGGCGCACGGCGCCGGCGTCCTGATCGGCCTGAGCAGCTGGGTGACCCAGCGCGGCGCGGGCAACCCGAACCTCGCTGTCTACGCCGCCTCCAAGGCGGCCACGGCGGCGGCGCTCAAGACGGTGGCGCGCGCCTACGCGAAGGCGGGGGTGCTCACCTACCTGATCGCGCCCGGCGCCGTGGACACGCAGATGACCGCCGACTCGGCGGCCGACCGCGGCGGACGCGAGGCCCTCATGCAGACCCTCGCCATGGGCGAGATGGTGCCGCCCGAGGAGATCGCCGAGCTTGTCGCTATGCTTTCGGGAGGAAAGGTTCGTCATCTCAGCGGGGCCACGCTGGACATCAACGGGGCCTCCTACGTTCGATGACGATCGCAGGGTGAAGCCGCCGCTCGCCCTCGATGACGAAACCCACTGAGAGAGTCGATGCCATGACAGACACTGACCAGGCACGCCCGTCGGGCGAATTCGTGCAGTCCCTCGCCCGTGGGCTGGCGGTGATCCGCGCGTTCTCGAACGAGCGCAGCATGCTCACGCTGGCCGACGTCGCCCGGATCGCCGGGTTGAGCCGTGCCTCGGCGCGGCGGTCCCTCCTGACGCTGGAGTCCCTCGGCTACATCGGCAGCCGGGAGAACCGCTTCTACCTCCGGCCCCGAGTGCTTGATCTCGGCTACGCGTTCCTCTCGTCATCCTCGGTGGTCGACATCACGCAGGATCACCTGCGGCGCCTCTCCGCCCGGATCGGCGAATCGTGCTCGGCCTGCGAGTACGACGACGGCGACGTCGTCTACGTGGCGCGGGCCGCGGCGGACTCCGTGATGCCGATCCGGCTGGGCATCGGCCGTCGCCTCCCGGCGTTCTGCACCAGCACCGGGCTCGTGTTGCTCTCGGCGTTCAGCGACGAGGCGCTCGACGAGTTCTTCGAGAAGTACCCGCGCGAGAAGATCTCTCCCGCCACCGTGACGGACGAGGCGAAGATCCGCGAGCGGCTCCACGAGGTCCGGGAGCGCGGATGGTCGCTGAACAACCAGGAGGTGGATCTCGGCGGCCGTTCGGTCGCCGCGCCCATCGTCGGGCCGTCGGGCGAGTACCTCAGCGCGGTGAACATCACGGTGTCGACCTCGCGGGTATCGGTGGAGCAGCTGGTCGACGAGTACCTGCCTCAGCTGCTCGAGACGACGAAGCAGATCAGTTCCGAAGTCGCCCTGGTGGCGCGTCAACGTTAGAGCATGTCTGCCGTTCCGCGTGATCGCGGGCCCGACGGCAGGAACGAGGCGGCCCCCGTGGATCTCTCCACGGGGGCCGCCTCGTTCCTCGACCGCGCCGAGGCTCATCCCTGATTGGTGTTGACGACCCGGGAGAGGAACTGGCGGGTGCGCTCCTCGCGGGGGTTGTCGAGGACCTCGGCCGGCGTGCCCTGCTCGATGATGTCCCCGCCGTCCATGAAGGCGACGCGATCCGCCACGTCCCGCGCGAAGTCGATCTCGTGGGTGACCACCATCATGGTGAGACCCTCGGAGGCGAGCCGGCGCATGACCGAGAGGACCTCGCCGACGGTCTCCGGATCGAGGGCGGAGGTCGGCTCGTCGAAGAGCATCACCTTGGGCCGCATCGCCAGCGCACGCGCGATCGCGGCGCGCTGCTGCTGACCGCCGGAGAGCTGCCTCGGGTAGGTGTTCTCCTTGCCCTCGAGGCGCACCCATTCGAGCAGCTGGCGCGCGTGCTCGAGTGCCTTCGCCTTCGACTCGCGGAGCACCTGCACCGGCGACTCGATGATGTTCTCGAGGACGGTCATGTGCCCGAAGAGGTTGAAGCTCTGGAACACCATCCCCACCTCGGTCCGCTGCCGGGTGAGCTCTGCCGGGGGCAGCTCGACGAGGCGGTCGTTGCGCACCTCGACGCCGATCATCTCGCCGTCGACCTTCACCCAGCCCTCGTCGGGCTGCTCGAGGTGGTTGACGCAGCGCAGCAGCGTGCTCTTGCCCGAACCGGAGGGGCCGATGATGCAGACGACCTCGCCCGCGTAGACGTCGAGGTCGACGCGGTCGAGCACGTGGAGCGGCCCGAAGCTCTTCGAAACGCCCTCGATCTGGATCAGCGGAGTCTTGTCTTCGGTCATCACACGCTCGCTTTCGCAGTGGCGGCCTGCGGGGTGCCCGGCTTGCCGATGAGCTTCTTGAACTTGGTCAGGTAGGTGTCGGGAGCGTTGCGGGTCGCGCCCTTCGAGTAGTGCTTCTCGATGTAGTGCTGGCCGATCGAGAGCACCGTGGTGAGGAACAGGTACCAGATGCAGGCCACGACGAGCAGCGGGATCGTCTGGAAGTTCCGGGCGTAGATGACCTGGGCGGTGTAGAGCAGCTCGCTGATGGCGATGATGCTGACGAGGCTCGTGCCCTTGAGCATCGAGATCACCTGGTTCCCGGTCGGGGGGACGATCACGCGCATGGCCTGCGGGAGGACGATGCGTCGCATCGCGAGCCGGCGCGGCATGCCGAGCGCCGCCGCGGCCTCGTTCTGACCGTGGTCGACGGACTGGATGCCGGCGCGGAAGATCTCGGACATGTACGCGCCCTCGTTGAGCCCGAGGCCGAGCATCGCCGCCATGAGCGGCGTGATCACGCTGTTCGTGTCGAATCCGAAGAACTGGATGCCGAAGGGGATGCCCACGGTGAGCTCGGGCAGGAACGTCGCGAGGTTGTACCAGACGAGCAGCTGGACGAGCAGCGGCGTGCCGCGGAAGAGCCAGATGTAGCCGTCGGCGGCCGCGTTGAGGATGAGGCTGTCTGACAGCTTCATCAGAGCGAGGAACAGACCGATGACGCAGCCGAGGATCATCGCGATCGCCGTCAGGACGAGCGTGAGGACCACGCCGTTGAGGATCTTGCCGTCGAAGAGGTAGGAGCCGATGACGTCCCACTTCATCGCGTCCGCGGTGAGGAACTTCGCGACGATCTCGAGGATGATGAGGATGACGAGGACGCGGGCGACCCAGCCTCCGATCTTGGACCAGAGCCGGGCGCGGTCCGAGGCGGCCTTCGGGCGACTGCTCTTGCCCTCGCTGAGTTGCAGCTGGGTGGTGAGCGGGCCGCGTTCGGGACTCTGTTCACTCGGATTATTGGTGGTCATGAGCAGTCCGTCTCTCTCTTCGGTGAATGGCGGCGGCACGCCCGGTGCTCTGCTGATCACACTAGCCAAGCATTTTCCTCTGCGTTCGTCAAGCGACCAACTGTGCGAATAGCGCACAAGTTGCGGGAAGCGCGCGCGTCGTGCCCGAATCGTGACCTGTCCTTCTTGACAAGATTGGACGTATAGTGAACACTAGTGCGCAGAGCGAACATTTCCGGTCGATGGATCTGGATCCACTCCGGAGTGCGACGTCTCTCATAAGGCTGGTATCGACGTGGACACTAACACCCGAAGGAGCACTGTCCCATGAAGAAACTCACGATGAACTCGCGCCGCAGCGTCGCTGCGCTGGGTCTGAGCGTGGCACTCGCCGGCTCGCTGGTCGCCTGCAGCAGCGCCGACAACGGCGATGCCGGCGGCGACAACGGCGGCGCCGAGGGCGTCGACGTGGCCGGCGTGATCATCCAGAAGGACGACGAGCTCGCGGCGATGCTGCCCGAGGACGTCGCGGCCGAGGGCAAGCTGACGGCGATCCAGTACGACAATGCGCCTGCCGATACCTTCCTCGACGAGGACAGCAACCTGGTCGGGTGGGGTCCGGATCTCGGTCGCGCAGTGGCAGCGACCCTGGGTCTGGAGTACGAGGCCGAGGTCTCCGGTGCGTTCGATACGTTCATGCCCGGCATCCAGAACGGTCGCTACGACACCTCCTGGGCCTCGATCATCATCTCCGACGAGCGTCTCGAGGTCGTCGACATCGTCTCCGCGCATGAGAGCACGACCGGCGTGATCACGAACGAGGGCTCCGGCCTGACCATCGCAGCGCCCGAGGACCTCTGCGGGCTCAAGGTCGGTGCACTCGCCGGCTCGGCCTTCCTCATCCAGATCGAGGAGATCGGCGAGATCTGCGAGGACGCCGGCGAGTCCGCTCCGAGCGTCGACTCCTTCCCGCAGCAGGGCGCCGCCGTCCTCGCCGTGCAGTCGGACCGTATTGACGCGTTCATGACCGCGAAGGGCCAGCTCACCTGGCTGTTCCGCGACGGCAGCGATGTCGAGGGTCTCGAGGTCCAGCCGCTCGATTACCAGCCGAACCTCGAGGGCGTCGCAGTGGGCAAGGACTCCGGGATGACCGAGCCGATCGCCGCCGCGCTCAACAAGCTCATCGGCGACGGTTCCTACGAGAAGATCCTCGCCACGTGGGGCATCGACTTCGGTCTGGTCGAGACCGCAGAGGTCAACCCCGCCGTCTGAGCGCACGAACCCGCAGGTGCCTCGATGCGAACGGTTTCGTATCGAGGCACCGCTGTTCCCGGCTGTCGACCGGAGAAGGATACATACATGTTTGATTTGAGCGGCCGGCTCGCCGTCGTGATCGGCGGCGGCAGAGGAATCGGTCGGGCAGCCGCGGAGGCGCTGGCGGATCAGGGCGCGAAGCTCGTGGTCGCGGACCAGTCGCTCGAGCTCTTGACGGAGGCGTTCGGTGCACGCGAGGGCGTCGTGCTGCGGCAGCTCGACGTGCTCGATTCCGGCCAACTGGAAGCGCTCGCGGACGAGTTCCCCGAGACCGACATCCTGCTGCACTGCCCCGCCAAGGGAGCGAGAAAGGCGCTTGTCGATCTCAGCATGGACGAGGTCGAGTCCGTTCTGCGGCTGAACGTGACCTCGTTGTGGGACACGATCCGCTGCTTCGCTCCCGCCATGGTCTCCCGCGGGCGCGGGTCGATCATCGCGTTCTCGTCCATTCGTGCCAGCGTCGTCGAACCGGGCCAGGGCATCTACGCCGCGTCGAAGGGCGCCGTGAGTCAGCTCGTCAAGGGCTTCGCCTCCGAACTGAGCCCGTCCGGAGTGCGCGTGAACGCGATCGCGCCAGGAGTGGTGGAGACGCCGTTGACGTCGTCGCTCCGGTCGAACGAGGAGTGGTATCGGGCGTACTCTGAGAAGAGCGCGCTGGGGCGCTGGGCCCAGCCGGAGGAAATGGCGGGCGCCGTCGTGTATCTCGCGTCGGACGCCGCGTCGTACGTCACCGGCTCGGTGCTCTCGGTCGACGGCGGATGGACCGCCATCGACGGCCGCTACAACCCGCCCATCTGAGAAAGGCCGTCACCTCATGGCGAATCCGCTGCTCTTCCAGCCTCTCACCCTGCGCGGCCTCGAGGTCCGCAATCGCCTCTGGGTCTCCCCGATGTGCCAGTACTCGGCGATCGCGAGTTCCGGCGCGGACGAGGGGGTGCCCGGGGACTGGCACGTCGCGCACCTCGGCGGGCTCGCCCGGGGCGGGGCCGCCGTCGTGATGGTCGAGGCGACGGCCGTCGTGCCGGAGGGCCGGATCTCTCCGCGCTGCCTCGGCCTCTACTCGGACGAGCAGGAGGCCGCGTTCTCGCGCATCGTGCCGCAGGTGCAGGCCCACGGGGCGCGTATCGGTATCCAGCTCGCGCACGCCGGGCGCAAGGCCTCGGTCCACCCGCACCTTCCGGGCTATCCCGATGCGGCCGTGCCCGAGGACGAGGGCGGCTGGCAGCCGGTGGCGCCGACCGCGATTCCGTTCGGCGATCTGGCGACTCCGCGGGAGCTCGAGCTCGATGAGATCCCGGGTGTGATCGAGGCGTTCGTCGAGGCGAGCCGACGAGCGGTTCGCGCGGGCTTCGACCTCATCGAGGTGCACGCGGCGCACGGCTACCTGCTGCACGAGTTCCTCTCACCGCTCAGCAACCGGCGGAGCGACGGCTACGGCGGTTCTCCCGAGAATCGGGCCCGGTTGACGCGGGAGATCGTGCGAGCGCTTCGCGCCGAGCATCCGGATCTCCCGATCGTCGTGCGCATCTCCGGCGACGAATGGGTCGAGGGCGGTTTCGGCCGGGAGGACTCGGCGCAGCTCGTGGGGTGGTTGGCGGAGGACGGCGCCGACCTGATCGACTGCTCGTCGGGCGGCAACGTGCCCAGGGCGCCGATCCCCGTCGGCCCGTCCTACCAGGTGGGCATCGCGGATCGCGTGCGCACGGCCGGGCTGCCGGTGGGCGCGGTCGGCCTGATCACCTCGGCGGAGCAGGCCGAGGGGATTCTCGCGACGGGTCAGGCGGACATCATCAGCCTGGGGCGGCCGTTGCTCGCGGATCCGCACCTGCCGATCAGCTGGGCGCATCGTCTCCGGGCGGAGGATGCCGCTGCGCTGGTACCGCCGCAGTACTGGCGCGCACGATTCTGAGCTGCGCGCCCCGGCCGGCGAGTCGGATCGGCGCCCGCGCCTCGGGCATGCCTCGTAAATCCTGCGTCTACTGCGCGAGCCCGGCCTGGATCTCGGCGAACCTCGCCCGGATGCCGGCCTCGTTCCACGACCAGATGTCGTCGCCGCGGAGGACCGCGTCGGAGCCGCCGTCGCAGTAGATGGTCTGGCCGCAGCAGTGCGTGTTCTCGGCCGAGGTGAGCCAGATCAGCAGGTTAGCGATGCTCTCGGGGCCCTGATGCCCGTTCAGGGGCATCGGCACGACCGCGTCCACGTGCGCGGTGCTCTCGGGGGTGGCAAGCAGCTCGGCGGTCATGGGCGTCTCGACGATGCCGGGGCCGACGGCGTTGAGGGGGATGCCGGCCCCGGCCCAGTCCGCCCGCGGCGCTTCGCGGCGCACCCAGCGGGAGAGGGCCTGCTTGGAGGAGGAGTAGATGAGGTTGCCGGTCTGCGGATCCTTCGCGAGCTCGGCCGCGATCGCGAGCGCGGGGGCCTCGTCGTCGGCGAGCAGCGCCTCGACGAGTGGCGGGGCGACCGGTTGCAGGGACGCCATCGACGAGACGACCGCCGCGCGCGGCGCGGTGGATCGGGCGAGTGCCGGGCGCATCGCCTCGAGGAACTCGGTGACGCCGAAGTAGTTGACGGCGGCCGTGACGACCTTCGGCAGCGAGAGGCCGGCGCAGGCGATGACGGCGTCGACCGTTCCGCCTGCGAGTCCGGTCGCCTCAGCGGCGGCGTTCGCACGGCCCGCCGCAGTCGACAGGTCGCCGGAGACCTCGACGCCCTGCAGGTCGACGCCGATGACGGTATCGCCGCGGTCGCGGAGGATCTGGGCGGTCGCCCGGCCGATGCCGGAGGCCGCGCCGGTGATGACGTAGGTGCGGGTCATGAGGAGTCCCTTCGATCGGATGGTGGGGTTCTGGGTCGCGACGGATCCGCGCTCGACTCGGGGTTCCGCGATTCGGCGCCCTTCGATGCGGCGCCGCTCTGCGCCGCAACCGGCTCGGCGATCACCTCGGTCAGCGCGAAGAGCAGTTCGGCGAGGCGGTCGCTGAGCTCGTCGATGCCGCCGGGGGCCGCCGGGCCGGCGAGCGCCGATGCGCGCAGGGCGCGGTGGTAGACGTCGGCGAGCACCGGGATGGCGTGCTCCACGGGCAGCGTGAACCGCCGCCCGGCCGCGAGGATCACGCGTTCGACGATCCCGGAGATCCCGGCGTAGAAGCCCTCGAGGAAGTCGTGGTGGCCGGGCGCGAGCGCCGGATCCCGCATCGCCAGCAGCAGGAACTCCGTCTCGAGCGCGAACCAGGCCGTCGCGTCGCTCCTCGGCATGAAGAACTCGGCGATGTAGCGGGCGGCCTCGGGCGGCGTGAGCCGGCCTCCGCAGGCCAGGAGCTCCGGTTCGATGCCGAGCGCCATCGACTCGACCTCGCGTGCGCGCTGGTCGAACTCGTCCCGCAGCATTGCGAGGAAGAGCTCCTCCTTGCTGGCGAAGTTCGAGTAGAAGGCGCCGCGGGTGAAGCCGGCGCGCGAGCAGATCGCCTCGACGGAGGCTCCCTGCAACCCGGACTCGGCGAACACCTCGGTGGCGGCCTCGAACAGTCGCATGCGGGTGGCGCGGCGCCGCGGGCTCGGTGCGGTGGTTGGATCGTCGTTCATCTGTGCCCTCCTCGCCCGATCGTACGCCCGTCGGCCACGCCGTTCCCAGGAATTTCGAAGCCGTCTCGATACATCAGTGTATCGAATCGGATACACTTGTGTATCGAAATCGTGCGTCGGCGCCCGGTGCCGGGTACCGACGCGGTGACCGGACCAAGCGCGAACCCGCACACGCACCGATGCCGAACCGGTCCGACCCCGCCTTCGACGCGGACCCGAACCGGCGAGGATCCACCAGGAAGGCCCGCATGTCCTCACTGCTCCACGCCCTCGGCGCCTGGGCCGCGCGCGCCCGCGTGCTCGTGCTCGTGATCTGGCTGGCGATCCTCGCGCTGCTCGGCGCCGGCGCCGTCTTCCTCTCCCAAGGCGCCAACGCACCGATCACGATCCCGGGCACCGAGTCGCAGCAGGCGATCGACACGCTCAGCCGCACGTTCCCCGAGGTCAGCGGCACCAGCGCCACGATCATCGTCGTGGCGCCCGAGGGCGAGCGCGCAGACGATGCGGCCTACGAACGGGCGATCGTCGCGGTGAGCGAGGAGCTCGAGGAGCTCGAGACGGTCACCGCGGTCTCGACCCCGTTCGCCGAGCTCGCGCCGAGCGAGGTGAGCGACGACGGCCGCGCCGCGCTGCTCACCGTCCAGATGGATGCCAGCATGAACACGGTGCCCGAGGCGACGGCGCAGGGCATCGAGGAGGCGGCCGGCGAGCTGGGCGAGCGGCTGCCCGACGGCGCGCAGGTCTCCTACGGAGGCGACCTCTTCTCGACCTCCATTCCGGGCTTCACCGCCACCGAGGCCCTCGGCGTCGTCATCGCCTTCATCGTCCTGATCTTCACGCTCGGATCCCTGCTCGCCGCGGGCATGCCGCTCGTCATCGCCCTCATCGGCGTCGGGATCTCGGTCGCGGGCATCTTCTTCTCGACCGCGTTCCTCGACATGACCTCGACCACCCCGATGCTCGCGCTCATGCTGGGGCTCGCGGTCGGCATCGACTACACCCTCTTCATCGTGAGCCGGCATCAGGAGCAGCTGCGCGCCGGCCTCGGCGTGCGCGAGAGCATCGCCCGCGCAACCGCCACCAGCGGCAGCGCCGTGGTCTTCGCCGGGATCACGGTGATCATCGCCCTGCTCGGACTCTCGGTGGCGGGCATCCCGTTCCTCACCGCGCTCGGCGTCGCCGCCGCGGCGGCCGTCGCGGTCGCCGTGCTGATCGCGGTCACCCTGACGCCCGCCGTCCTCTCGATGGCGGGCCCG
>NZ_JBHSRW010000086.1:0-9433 GCF_042659205.1 Leucobacter soli | reverse complement strand
GATGGCTTCGAGCACGCGCACGCGCAGGGCGTCGCCGCGCTCCGCGAAGCCCCGCTGCAGTGCCGCATAGCTTCGCTTCCCCTCGGCGGTCTCGATCGGGATCGGCTCGAGCGGCCGTCCGTCCGCACCGCGGTAGCCGCTGACGTCGTAGGGCGAGGCGCGCATGTCGACCTCTCGGATGTCGCGGGCGAGCGCGAAGGCGTCGAGCAGCGTCTCGCCCGGCACGACCGGGCCGAGTTTCGCCGCCCACTTGTAGACGTCCATGCCCGCGTGCAGGCAGCCGGGCTGCTCGAGCTCGGGCTGGGAGTCGCGCGTCGGACGGATCGCGTTCAGCGGCGCCGCGTCGGGGGTGAAGAAGCGGTAGGCGTCGAAATGCGTGCAGACGATGCGATGCGTCTCGACGACGCGGTCGGTGGCGTCGTGGCCGATCCGGAGCGGAAGGCCGACGTGGCGCACCTGCGCGGGGTCGAGCCGGTAGACCATCGCCCACTCGTGCAGGCCGAAGCAGCCGAGCTGGGGTGTTCGGGCGCGCGTGGCCAGGAGCAGGCGCGCCACGTAGTCGACGGTGCCCGCCCGCTTGGCGAGAAAGGCGTCGAGATCGACGGAGGCGGCCCCGGCCTCGTCGATCGCGTAGTACCTCCAGCCGGCTCGATCCGGTGCATCGACGAGGGAGAACCCCGCCCCCGGGTGCCAGCGCCGGAGCTCGTTCGGCTTGACCGAGTAGTAGGTCCAGAGGAAGTCCTCGACCGGGTGGCGCTCGCCCCGTCGCTGCCGCTGCCGGTGGCCGGCGGTCAGCGCGTCGACTCGGTCCTGGTGGGCGCGCTCGCGTTCCCGCCAGGCGGCGATCGCGAGGGCCGTGAGGCGCGGCGGTGTCACCCCACCAGGGTATCGACGTCGACCCGTCGGTTCAGTGAAGGGTGCGGAATGGAGTGCGAGGATGCTAGGTTTGCATTGGGGAGATAAAGGTACTTGTTGTCTGCTTGCTCGGCGGATGCGGGAATCGGCTCGTTCGCGCGCCGATTTTCAGCGATCGCGAGCCGACGGTGTCTTGCCGACTAACAGGGGAAGTAAATGACGAAGCGCACTTCTGCACGACCGATCCGACGGGCGAGCCGTCGACTGCAACTTCGGAAGTGGGTGTCCGCCGTCGCCGCGACCGCGATGGCCGCGGGCATGTTCAGCGCCGCGATCCTGCCGGCGCAGGCCGCTGACCCGACTCCGCCTGTGCTCGAGATCACGAAGTCCGTGATCGTGGACGGAGTCGAGTACGACGTGCCTGTCGCTCCCGAGGTGGAGATCGGCGAGGAATTCCAGTGGCGTATCGAGGTCGTCTGCCACCAGTACGACGAGTACTGCGTGAATGCGACGCTGACGGACGTCATTCCCGATGAGTTCGATATCGTCACGAACTCGATCAACTCGTCGGCGACCGCAGATATCTCTGTCAGCGGCCAGACGGTCTCGATCGCATTCCAGGTGCCGCTGACCGACCCCGCAGGCTCGGTCGGCCTGAGCGCCGGTGCCACGGTGCTGATCCCCGTGAAGCTGAAGCCCATCGACCAGTCGAATAACGGCCGCGTCATCTCGAACTCGGCCACCATCGCCGCCGATAACGCGGATTCGAAGTCGGATGACGCTGAGGTGACGGCAATCGTTCCGCTCGTCGTGCTCGCCGAAGCGACGAAGAACTTCGACCCGACGACTACTCTCGCGACACCCGGCGAGCCCATCGACCTGACCTTCGGCGGGATCAACCAATCGAACGGCGCGGTCGATCGACTGGTGATCCAGGACCCGGCCGACCCGGCGGCCGACCCCAACATCTTCCAGCAGTACCTGCAGATCGAGAGCCTCGAGGACACCGCCTGGCCCGAGGGCGCCACCGAGGCCGTCGTCTCGGTCACGACAGACGGCACGACCTGGACGGCGGCCGACCCCGTCACGGCCGAGGGCGACCTCGCCCTGCCCACGGGTATCGATCCGCATGCGATCCGCGGTATCCGCATCGCCTTCACGGCCCCGAACGCGGCGATCCCTGCGAACGCCGCGACGAGCGTGCAGCTCGCCCTCTCCCAGCGCAGCACGGTCACCGGCATCGCCTCCGACACCACCCTCACCAACACCTCGACCGCGCAGACCGGCGTCGATACGAGCGAGTCGCCGGTCGACGAGCAGGACGCCGGCGTCGTGCTGCGTCCGGCGGGCACCTCCGTCACAGCCTCGAAGAGCTTCTCCCCCGACGAGATCGCCGTCGTCGGTGAGACCACGACGAGCACCGTCACGCTCGGTGCGACGAACTCGGGTACGATCCCGCTCTCGAGCCTCACGATCAACGAACCGAGCGACCCGGCCGACCTCTCCTCGGGCAACCTGCTCGCTCCCGCATTCTCGGGCGGCGGCGTGACGTTCCAGGGCTTCGGCGCTGCCGAATGGCCGCATGAGGCCCAGTCGGTCGAGATCACCTACTACTTCGACGACGGCAGCACCGAGACCCTCACGAGCTCGGTGCTCGACGAGATCCCGGCTGCCACCGATCCCGCGAAGCGCGTCACCGGCTTCAGCATCACCTTCACCGGCGACATCGTGGAGAGCGCAGAGGCGACCGTGCCGTTCACCGTGGAGGCGCCGCCGTCGCTCGACCTCGGTCAGCGCACCGTCACCGGCACGAACGAGATCACCGTCACGGGCGAGACCCCCGGCACCAGCACGCCGAACCCCGACCCGGACACGGCCGACGACGACCTCACGATCTTCGCGGAGCAGATCAACCTGACGACCGAGAAGACGCTGACGCACGACGAGCTGTGGGCGGTGCCCGGGCAGTCGACCACGGCGCAGCTGACCACGACGATCGCCGAGTACCCCTACACCACGACCAACCCGACCGAGGTGATCGTCGACGATCCCTCGAGCCTCGGCCCCGGCGTCGAGCCCTGGTACGAGTACTTCGATGCGACGGCGATCACGCTGACGCAGATCCCCCAGAACGCGACGCTCACCGTGCAGTACCGCGATGCCGCGGGCGACTTCCACGACATCCCCGGAATGGTCGGCATCTCCGGCGCGACGAACGGCATCTTCAGCGCGAGCATCCCCGCAGAGCTGCGCGAGGACATCGTCGGCATCCGCTTCATCTACCGCTCCGACGACGGCTTCACCCCGGGGCAGACGCTGAAGTCCAATGTCACTTTCACCACTCGCGCCGATGAGCGCACGAGCGGCGATCCGATTCCGAGCTCCAACGCCGACCCCGACGACGACACCCCGATCGCGATCGTCGAGAACTGCTCGGCGGCCGAGGCCAGTGCCGGCACCCTCGAGTCGGATCGGGCGGTGGTCGATCCGCCGTGCCCCACGGCCACCCTCAACCCGATCGGCCCCGGCTCAGGGCCCGATATCGAGAAGGACTGGGATCCGAACCTCGCCTTCAGCCATTCCCGTCAGAACACCGCGGTCACCCTGAACTGGTCGGTCGGCGGCGTGCAGGGCCTCGATCAGGTGATCATCGCCGACTCGGAGACCGACCCGGCGACCGGCGCCCCCGCGCAGCTCGGCGCGGCGAGCGCGTTCGACGCCTTCAACCTGACCGCCATCGGTCCGATCACCGATCCGGGCTTCGCATTCGACCAGGTTCAGGTGCAGCTCTACAACGGCAGCGACTGGGTCGACACGACCGTCTGCACCGCGGCCGCACCCTGTTCGGGAACCACGATCCCGGTCATCAACCTGACGACGACCGAGCAGGCGACCACGCAGGCCGTCCGGTTCATCGTGACCGAGAAGCCGGGCCGCACCCAGGCCGATCCCTCGGATCCCGCCGCCGGCACGGGCGTCTCGCTCGGCGGCGGCCGCCAGATCCCGCTGACCCTGCAGCTGCGCGACGCGCTGCGCTCCGACGCGAACCACCCGGTGGTCGAGGGCCCGACGTACAACACGGGTGTGGCGAGCCAGGTGCGGAACACCAGCTCGATCGAGGGCTACGTCGGCGGCGATCGCGAGTATCGCGACGCCGACAGCGAGACCATCACGATCACCGACACCGAGCTCGGAGTCTCGACGTCGAAGACCTGGGCCGGCGGTCCCATCGCGATCCCGCAGGACTGGGACGCCCAGGATCCGCCCTCGACCCGCGTCACCCTGTCGGCGACCAACCAGACCGTCGGCGGGAACGTCGGCGGCCAGGACATCCCCGGTCTCGTCAATGAGCTGCGGATCACCGAACCGGGCGCGCACCCCGGAGACACGGCCCACTCGCCGTTCGAAGCCTTCGACTTGACCGGCTTCTACGCGCTGACCGCGCCGCTCGGCACCACGGGCATCCGCGTCGAGTTCGCGGGCGCGGGCGCTCCCGCCGACGTGACCGGGACGACCGCTGCGAACACGCTGGCCGCGCTGCAGGCGCTCGACCCGAACGAGCTCCGCAATGCGACCGGAGTCACCGTCGTCTACACCGGCAGCATCTCGGCCGGCACGGCGAACGGCACCGGTACCGTGGCCTTCGACCTCGAACTGCGCGAGGACGAGCGCACCTCGGGCGATCCGGTGACGACCGCGGACTCGCCGGTGCGGAACACCGTGCTCGGAACGGTCAGCGACAAGCGCTGGGACGACGACGAGGACGACTTCACGGATGAGACCCTGAGCGACGACGCGTCCGCCCAGGTGCAGCTCAACGCGCAGAACATCTCGGTCACCCCGGGCAAGACCTTCAACCCGACGACGGAGTCCGAGCCCAACAACAACCCGATCACGATGACGCTCAGCGGCACCCCGGGCGGCACCGAGCGCACGATCGCGTTGACGCTCACCGATGACCGCGCAACGTTCTGGAACGCCTACGACTACCTCAACATCGGCAACGCGTTCAACCTTCCCTCATTCGCGCCGAACGCCAACCCGCTGCAGGTCCAGTTCAGCGTCTGCACCGGCCGCGACTTCGAAACGTGGGAGGCGGACGGAGCGCTGGCGACCGCGGGCTGCGAGGCCACCGGAGGCACCTGGTCGGCCTGGTCGGCAAAGCTCAACGTGACGCAAGCGCGTGCGTGGGCGCCGGCCGACGCCTCCGCGGTGGAGGGTATCCGGATCCGGATCACCCGCGACAACGACACCCAGTGGCAGAACCCTGCCGCGCCGACGATCAACGTGCCGATCATGGTCGAGCGACGCGTCGACCTGCGCACCGGTGACCCGGTGCCGTCGACGTTGAACGATGGCGGATCCGCCGCTCCCGGTGAGCCGACCAAGGGTGTGACCGTCAACACCGTGCGCGCCGACGTGGTCGGCGCGTGGGGCGGCACGGCGAACAACTCGGTCGATCGCTCGGTCACCTATCAGCACGCGAACAACGCCGTCGAGGTGCAGAAGCAGCCCACGGGAGTGAAGAGCCCCGGTACGCTGTTCGACTACACCCTGACCGTGCGCAACACCGGCGCGCGCGACATCATCGATCCAGTCATCACGGATCGGCTGCCGTGGAACTCCGCGCTCGGAACCCTCGTGCAGTTCGACCCGGACGATGAGGACACGAGCGATAACTACACCTACGCGCTGAGCGGCACGAACCCGACCGAGGGTACGCCGATGCCGACCGACGCGGCCCAGGTCGCCGTCGCTGAGGATCTGGCGAGCTCATCCCCGACGATCGCCTTCACCTTCGCCCCGGGCACGCGCCTCGCCCCCGGGCAGACCTACACCATCACATTCAAGATGATGTTCGTCGCGGGTGTCACCGAGGGGCTACCGGTCACCAACTCCTTCGACATCAGCGCCGACCGCGTCTGGGACGCCTGCACGGCGCCGACCGGCAGTACGGCGACGCTGAGCGGCGATGCGACCAGTTGCGCAACGACCGCGACCGTGACGCCGCAGCGCCTTGCCGCGATCCGCGCGGTGAAGTCGGTGCGCGCCAACGGCGGGGACGGCAGTTTCAACGACCACGGCTTCGTCGACCCGGCCGTCTGCACTCCGACCCGTGTCGACGCCGATGAGTTCGTCTACCAGCCGTGCGTGCCGCGCACGATGCCGGGCCAGACCGAGGACTGGCGTCTGACGGTCACGAACACCGGCACGACTCCGCTCACCCGGCTCGTCGTGGCCGACCTGCTGCCGACGCCCGGAGACACCACGCTGATGGTCAACTTCGTGCGCAACTCGCAGTGGACGCCGACGCTCACGGGTGCAGAACCGACGGCCAGCATGAGCTTCACCGGCGGCACGCTGACGAGCTACGCCACGACGGCGGCGAAGGCCGATATCTGCATGTCGGTCATCAGCAATCCGACCGATGCGAACTTGGCGTCGTGCCTCGGCTCCACCGCGGCCGACGCTGCGACGAAGTTCATTCCGTTCACCATGATCGAGGACTACGCCGACGTGACGGCCCTGCTGTTCGTGGTCGAGACCGCGGACGGGATGCGCATTCAGCCCGGCCAGGTCACGCGGATCGACTTCGAGACCGAGACCGGCCCCTACAGCCAGCAGACTGCTGACGCCGACCCGCAGGCGCACAACTCGCTGACGGTGTCCGCGAGGTATCTCGACGGAACCGCTGTGCGATCGCTCACCGGACGCGACCAGTCGAACGTCGGCGTCGCCCTGATCACCGGTTCGGTCCGGATCCAGAAGCTGATCACCGGTGATGCGGCCGGCTTCGTGCCGAGCGGGCAGGTGTTCACCGGCACCCTTGAGTGCACCTCGCAGGGCGTGGAGATCCCGGATCGCTCGTTCACCGTGGTCGCAGGGACCCCGACCGTGATCGACCATCTGCCGGCCGGCGCCGTCTGCACGGCGACCGAGACGGCGGCCTCCGGCCAGACCTCCTACGGGGTTTCCGCCGCGGTGACCGTGCCCGACGGCAGAACCGTCGCGGCCCCCGCGGACCTGCCGGCGCTCACGATCACCAACGTGTACGAGCTGACCGAGCTCGCGGTTCGCAAGACCGTGGATACCGATGCGGACGAGTTCCCGACCGGATTCTCCTTCACGGCGAGCTGCACCTTCCTCGGACAGCCGATCGAGCTGGACCCGGACGACGCGGAGTTCACCCTGGACCACGACGGCGAGCACGTCATCAGCGGACTGCCGGTGAACGCGTCCTGCACGATCACCGAGACCGGCGCGCGCGGCGCGGACTCGACCACGGTCGAGGCCGAATCGCTCGACTCCGAGGACGAGCCGCACGGCACGGTCGTCGAGTCGGGGACGTCGGCGACGATCACGGGCCTCGCCCGGATCGACGGGACGAACAGCGTCGAGTTCACCAACGTCTACGGCGAGCAGGCGGCGGTCCGCGTAGAGAAGTCGCTCGTGGGCGGCGCGGCGGACATCGCTGCAGACAAGAGCTTCGTCATCGAGGTGCTCTGCACCTTCGAGGGCGAGACCCTGCTCGACACCACGCTGACGCTGCACCGCGGCAACGGCTGGGGCGAGACGCTGTCCTCGCTCGTCGCGGGCGCCGAGTGCACCATCACGGAGCCGAGCCTGAACGGCGCCGATGAGGTCATCATCACGCCGAACGACGGCACGGACACGACGACCGGCACGATCACGATCCCGACGGAGGCCACCGAGCCGGTGCTGGTCGACGTCACGAACCGCTTCCTCGCGGGGTCGCTCGAGGTGACGAAGTCGGTGACCGGCGACGGCGCCCAGCAGTACGGCACGGGCGACTTCACCGTCACCCTGGTCTGCACGCTCGACGACGAAACGGTCCGCGTTATCGACGGCGCCGACCGCACCGTCAGCGCCGCGGATCCGGTCGCCGAGTACACCGGGCTGCCCAACGGCGCGGAGTGCACGCTGACCGAGACGAGCACCGCCGGCGCGACCGAGAGCCGCATGCGGCTCGACGGCGACGAGTGGACGTCGATCGATCCCGGCATCACGTTCACCGTGGTGGCCGACCCCGCCGAGACGGCGGACGACGATCAGGCGCAGGCGCCGATCGAGGTGGAGAACCGCTTCGACCTGGCCGAGGTGTCCGTGACCAAGACGGTCGAGAGCGATGCGGTGGACGCGGACGGCGAGTCGATCGGCTTCGGCCCGTTCGAGATCCAGCTCGGCTGCACCTTCCTCGGCGAGCCGATCGAGGTGGCCGACGCGGTGCGCAGCATCGAGGACGGCGAGACCGTGACCTGGATCGACCTGCCCGCGGGCGCGATCTGCGCGGCCGAGGAGACCGACACGGCCGACGCCGACGAGGTCTGGTTCGCCCAGCTCGCGAGCGACAGCACCGAGGTGCGCACCGACGGCGCCGTGCTGGAGTTCGCCCCGCTCGTCGCGGTCGGCGGCGAGGACGCGAACGAGGCCGAGCTCGTGAACCGCTTCGACAGCACCGCGCTGACGATCGCGAAGGTGGTCGACGGCGACGATGCGGCCTCGGCCGCCGGTGCCGTGTTCGAGTTCGAGCTCGTCTGCACGCTGACCGATGCCACCCGACCCGACGGTGCCGAGGTCTGGAACGGCACGCTCGAGGTCTCCGCAGCCACGGACTGGCGCGCAGAGGTGCCGGCCCTCGCGACGGGCGCCGAGTGCGAGATCGTCGAGACCGAGACGGGCGGTGCGAACCGCACTGCGATCGCGATCGACGGTGAGCGCATCGGCGGCGACAGCGCGAGCTTCACCGCGGACGAGACCGAGATCGAGCTGACGGTGACCAACACCTTCCGCGCCGACCTCCTGTCGACGGGCGCCGCAGGCCTCGGCGCGCTCGGCGCGCTCGCTCTGCTCGCGCTCGTCGGCGGTATGGTCGCGATCCTGGTCGCGCGCCGCCGACGGGAGACGAGCGGGGCGGAGTGATCCACGCCTGACCCGCTCGTGCGGCGTTGTCGGCTGCAGCCGATAGCCTGAGTGCATGGACTTCTGGGGCGAGATCGTCGGGCAGGGCGCAGCCGTCGCCGCGCTCGAGCGCGCCGCATCGCCAGAGGGCGAACGCGAGCTGGCGCACGCCTGGCTCATCACCGGCCCGCCCGGTTCCGGTCGCTCGAACCTGGCGCTGCGCTTCGCCGCCGCGCTCGTCGCACGCGCCCCCGAAGACCGTGAGCAAGCCTATGCGCAGGTGCAGGCCCGGGCGCACCCCGATGTGGCGCTGCTCACGACGCAGAAGGTCATGATCGGCATCGACGACGTGCGCGACATCGTCACCACGGCTCACTACGCGCCCGCGACGGGCCGATATCGCGTGATCGTGATCGAGGACGCGGATCGCATGCCCGCGCGAACCTCCAACGTGCTGCTGAAGGCGCTCGAAGAGCCGCCCGAGCGCACGGTCTGGCTGCTCTGCGCCCCGAGCGAGGCCGACCTGCTGCCGACGATCCGCTCGCGGGCCCGATCACTGCGGCTGGTCACACCGACCGCCGCAGAGGTGGCCCGGCTGCTGCACGAGCGCGACGGCGTTCCCCTCGACGCCGCGGAGCGCGCGGCCCGGCTGGCGCAG
>NZ_JBHSRW010000085.1:0-9506 GCF_042659205.1 Leucobacter soli | reverse complement strand
CCTGGCGCGCGCGAACCGCTGGACGCGGGCGGCGGCAACGCGCCCGGCACCGTGCCCGGCGTCGCGACCGGCAGTTCGTTCATGCGCTCAATTCTAGGGAACCCGGCTGGGAGGCGGGATCCGGGTAGAATCGTTCACATGGCACGAGCTGGTAAAGAAGTGAGCAACTCCAAGAGCACGTCGGTCGATCGCGCGAACGCGGCGGAGCTGCGGAAGGACGCGCCGAATCCGGTGTGGTTCAAGCCGCTGATGTTCGGCTTCATGCTGCTCGGCCTGATCTGGATCGTGCTCTACTACGTCACCAGCGGCGGTGCGGAACTACCGATCCCCCAGCTCGGGCAGGCGAATATCTTCGTCGGCTTCGGCCTGGTGCTGGTCGGCTTCATGATGACACCGTGGTGGAAGTGAATTACACCGGTGTGATTCATCCCCAGATGTGAATGAATCTGTGGATAACTACGCGAGCCGCGTAAGGAGAACGCATAGCGTTCTTTCGCGGCGTCGCGCTGCGCCACAGCGCAGTCCCCGGGCCGCATAAGGAGAACGCATAGCGTTCTCTTGCGGAGCCGCGCTGCGCCACTGCGCGGTCCCCGGGCCGCGTAGGGAGAACGCGACGCGTTCTGCCGCGGAGCCGCTCAGAACGTGAGCGGCGAGATCACGAAGTAGAGGCCGCTGAGCACCACGAGCAGCACGCCGAGCCCGACCATTCCGAGGATCCGCCCCTGCCGCCTGCGCGGCCCGCGCGAGGCGACGAGCAGTCCCATGGCCGCGGCGCCCACGATCATGCCGCCGAGGTGCGCCTGCCACGAGATCGCCGCACCCGGCAGGAAGCCGATGCCGAAGTTGATCGCGATGAGCACGGCCAGTGAGGTGATGTTCACGTTGGCGGCGCGGTACCCGACCAGCGTCGCTGCCAGCACACCGAAGATCGCGCCCGAGGCGCCGACGGTGGGTACCAGGATCGAGGTGACATCGAAGTAGCCCCAGATCATGACGCCCAGCGATCCGCCCAGTCCCGCGAAGAGGTAGAGGACGAGGAACCAGGCCCGGCCGAGCATCTGCTCGAGATTGCGCCCGAAGAGCCAGAGCGCGTACATGTTGAAGAGGATGTGGAAGATGAACCCCGTCGAGTGGGTGAACATCGCCGTGATCATGCGCCACGGCTCGAAGCCGAACAACGCTCCCGGCACCATGTCCGGCGGCAGCGAATAGGCGGGGGCGTACCACAGCGCCGCGGTCACCCCGTTGTCGGAGAACGTCGCGCTCAGCCACTGCAGGACGAAGACCACCGCGCAGATAATCATGATGCCGTAGGTCACCGGCGTCTCGCTCGCGGCGACCCGGCGGCCGGTCGCGCGTGCCGAGCGGCCGACGCGCTGCTTCGTCGCGGGCTTCGCCTCGCGCACGCACTCGGGGCAGAGCACGCCGACTGCGGACACGACCTGGCACTGCGCGCAGATGGTGCGCCCGCAGCGCTGGCACAGTGTGAAGCTCGGGGTGCCCGGGTGCCGGTAGCAGACGTCGTTCGGCCCGTGCTCGGCGCGCTCGCCGAACTGCGGGCCGGAGCCGCCCTGCGACACTCTCGCTAGGCCTCGGCGCCGGCGGCCGCCGTTCCGGCGACCTCGATGCCGGTCATCACGACGTCCTCGAGCGGCCGGTCCATCGGGCCGACCGGCACGGCTGCGATCGCGTCGACCACGGCCTTCGAGTCGGCATCCGCGACCTCGCCGAAGATGGTGTGGTTGCCGTTCAGCCAGTTCGGGGCCATCGTCGTGATGAAGAACTGGGAGCCGTTGGTGCCCGCCAGGCGACCGGTCAGATCCGGGCGCTTGCCCGCATTGGCCATCGCGAGCTGGTACGGGTGGTCGAAGACGAGCTCGGGGTGGATCTCGTCGTCGAAGGTGTAGCCGGGGCCGCCGGTGCCGGTGCCGGTGGGGTCGCCGCCCTGGATCATGAAGTCCTGGATGATGCGGTGGAAGATGACGCCGTCGTAGAAGCCCTTCTGGGCCAGATCGACGAAGTTCTTCACCGTCTTGGGCGCGTGATCGCCGAAGAGGTTCACCACGATGTCGCCGTGATTGGTGTGAATGGTCGCAACCGCCGAGTGGAGAGTCATGCGGAACAGTCTACGCGGTCGATACCTCCATCCCGGCTGCACGGGAACGCGAGTGCGCCGGCCCGTGAGGGTGCCGGAATCTCGAACGCATCGACTGCGAAGGCGTCGAAGGCCCGCCCGCGCCGGACTGTGAATACGCACAGCCGCCTGGGCGGCCGTCACCGGCTCGGTGTAGCGTGGAGGTAAGCCCACCCAGCGCAATGGAGGTCTCCATGTCACTCTCACGCAAGCGCCGCCGCGAACTGAACCGTCTGCGGGCGCAGGCCGAGGATCTGCTCGAGCAGCAGCGCGAAGTGCTCGGCCACGCCGGCAGCGTCGCGCAGGAGGCCGGGCGCCAGGCGAAGCAGCTGAACGCCGAGTTCGTCGCCCCTCGGGTGAACGAGGTCATCGACAACGTGCGCCCCGGCATCGATCGGGGTATCGCGCGGGCGCGCCGGTCCGCCGACCAGGTGCGCCTGATGGCAGCCCCGCTCGTCGCGAGCGCACTGCTCGGCACCGTGCGCAGCCTGGAGCGGATCGAGAATCGGGACGCGGCGCGTCAGGTGCGCAGCTTCGGCGAGCAGCGCGGCCTGATCCAGCCGGAGAAGAAGGGCGGCTTCGGTCGTTTCCTCGCCATCGGCGTCGGCGTCGCCGCTGCCGCAGCAGTCGGCTACGCGCTCTACCAGGCCTTCCGCAGCGACGACGAGCTCTGGGTCGCTCCCGAGGACTGACCGGCTGACGCGCGGCGCCCTGCGAAGACTCGCGGGGCGCGCGTGTATTCGCGGGCTCCGCTATTCGCGGGGCTTCGACTGTCCGCCCTGACCTCGGCTCTGGCGCCACTCCTGCCGGGTTCCCTTAGGCTGGCGTCGTGGTCGACACCAAACAAACAAAGACGATCGGCGAGCACTGGGTCGCAAGCGAACTCGCACGCCGCGACTGGGCACCGGCCCTCACCCGAGACGGCCTCGAGCGCACCGACATCCTCGCCGTAAAAACCATCGGGGAACGCCTCCAGATCGAGATACAGGTCAAGTCAGCTCGCGGTACCGGCCAACACATCAACTGGCCACTCGGTACGAAGTCCCAGCAGCCACCGCTCCATGATTACGAATGGTTCGTGATGGCCGCCATCGACCCGGATCCAACAGTTCCGTTGCGTGGCTACGTCATCCCCAGGGCGCACGTCGCGGCTGCTGCCTGGATCGCACACATGGACTGGCTGACCGAACCAGGCATACCCGAAGGCAAGCGCACCGCAGGTATCGACCGATCCCGCGTCTACGTACGCGACTTCGCAGCTTACGAGGGCCGGTGGGATCTCTTAGACCTGCCAACCACGGAAGCACCTGTGCTGCTCCCTGCGCGCTTCCGAGATCTTGCGACCGACCCGCGAGTAGGCCTCCCCGAAAGACATCCCTGGCACGACGGACTCCCGAATCTTTGGGGAAAGGTGAGAAACGAAGCCAACGCCGAGACGATTACGCCGGTGGAGCTCGCAGAAGAACTTGGACATCTCCCTGAGGCGAGACCCGGGCTTCGCGTCCGCGAGTATCTCCGCTCCCAGTATCCGGATCATCCGAAGCATGAGCACTGGCATCTGACCCAAGCAGAAGCGGATGGTGTGCGGAGGTACTTCGCACAGGGGTGAAGCCCTTGGAGAAGCGCGCAAGCTCGATGCCGCATGACAGCGCTGCGTTGAGTTGAGCACAAGACGCCTACATAGGGTTTCGTGTTAAAACCAGAACTCGAGCCCGAACGCCGCATCCGGACCCGAAATCGGACCCGGGCTTCGCCGGAACGAGTAATTGCCCGAAATCGCTACCAATTCCAGGCCTTAACTTGAATTAAATGATCCGGGGGCTTTGATTGCGTGAAACCTCCGCTATTCGCGGGGCTTCGACTGTCCGCCCTGACCTCGGCTCTGGCGCCCACCGCGCCCGGAACCGCCGCGATCCGAACCTCCCCGGCTCGATCCGCCTCGTGCGCGCTGGTCGAGGCCGGCCATCCGCATCCCCGTCTGAACGAGCGAGAGCGTGCGCAGGGAGCGGATCTCGCGTATCGGCACCCAACGCGCCTCGTCGGAGGATCCGCCGACCTCGTGGCGCAGCGGACCGTCCGCCACCGTCGCGCGGTAGACGATGCGGATCGTGTGCAGCTCCGGATCGGTGCCCTCGGGAACCTCCTCGCGTACCATCACCCGCGAGTCCACCCCGAGGAGCTTGCCGATGCGCGCCTCGAGCCCGGTCTCCTCGAGGACTTCGCGGATGACGGCGTCGCGGGGATCCTCACCGCTCTCGAGTCCGCCGCCCGGCAGCGTCCATCCGTGCAGGTGGCCGCGACGCCAATGGGTCAGCAGCAGTTTGCCGCGACGCTCGACGACGGCGTAGGCGGCAACCCTGAGATCCATGGTGTCGAGCCTAGGGCATCGGACCCCGCACGGGGTCGGCGACCTCCCGGCCGTCACGCTCGGCGGCCGGTTCGGCTGCACCCTGGTCCGGCGCGAGATCCTCGTCGGCTCCGGCGCCGTGCGCGCCGTACGCCGCCGCCCATCCGGTGACCCAGCAGTCCAGCCGACGATATGCGGACGCGCGCGCCCGGCGCTCCGAGAGGAACACGTCGTGCAGGGCACCGTCGATGCGCTCGATCGTGACCGTCGGTCCGAGCCGCAGCGACGCCCGGGCGACGCCCTCGACCTCGAGCACGGTATCCGCGCGCAGCATGTCCTCCCGCCACGTCATCCCGAAGGACGATCGGGCAGAGAGCAGGACGCATGCCGGTGCGCCGACGTCGATGCCGCGTTCGATCCGCGCGTGGCCGTCGAGGATCGCCCGCAGCCATCCCGCGCGCACGGGCTGCGCATGCTCGGGGCGCCACTCGAGGTTCACGAGGGCCTGCTCGTCCGGCTCGGCGACCATCCCCTGAGACCGCTTGTAGAAGCCGAGGTCGAGCTGGGGCAGGGCCAGGTCGTGCGGGCTGTGCCGCGCATGCAGGTTCACGACCGGAGCCAGGGCGCGCCGCACCGCACCGCTGACCTGCAGTTCGAGCCACGGGCTGTTCAGCACCACGGCGTCGGCGGTTCCGCGGTGACGATCCGCCCAGAGGCTGAGGATCAGTCCGCCCGTCGAGTGCCCGAACAGCACCAGGCGCCGATCGCCCCCCGCACCCCGTATCTCCTCCACCGCGAGCCCGATCTCGATGTCGTAGTCGTCGAGGTTCTCGACGTAGCCGGGAGTCTGACCCTCGCGCAGGCTGCGCCCGTACTTGCGCAGATCGAGCGCGAAGAAGCGGGCGCCGCGATCCGTCCAGAACTCGGCCAGGCAGCGCTGGAAGAAGTAGTCCGACCAGCCGTGGACGTAAAGGACGTCGACGCCCTCGAGAGGCCGGCGCCGATGCAGGATCCGATCCCAGAGCCGCGGCCGCGCCGGGACCGACCGGACGAGCGTGGCGACGAGCGGGCCCTGCTCGTCCTCGCCGAGGGCGAGGTCGCGGCATTCGAAGCCCTCGCCCAGGACGTCTTCCCGCCAGTCCCCGATCGCCCCGTCCGTACCCGTGCCCATGCTCACAGTCTACGAAGCGGCGAGTGCGTCGGCAGTGGTACCGGAGGCGGATCCGCTCTCTGCACCGGATCCGGATCCCGCACCGGATCCGAGCCCGCACCGGTTTCGATCCCGCGGAGGCGACTCGACCGTGTGCCGCCACGCCGAGTCTGTCATGCTGGGGGCATGTCCGAGAAATCTCCGCGCATCGCCGTACTGATCGATTCCGACAACGTGAGCGCCGAGCACATCGCCAACATCCTCGTCGAGCTGACCCGATACGGCACCACCTCGGTGCGGCGCATGTACGGCGACTTCACGACGGATCAGCTGCGCGGGTGGAAGGCGGCCGCAAACGAGCACTCGATCCAGCCGATCCAGCAGTTCTCGTACACCACGGGAAAGAACGCGACCGACAGCGCGCTCATCATCGATGCCATGGACCTCTTGCATCAGAATCAGCTCGACGCCTTCGCGCTCGTCTCCTCGGACAGCGATTTCACGCGGCTCGCAGCCCGGCTGCGTGAATCGGGTGCACGCGTCTTCGGGTTCGGCGACCGGAAGACGCCGAAGCCGTTCGTCAGCGCGTGCGATACCTTCACCTACTTCGATGCCCTGCAGGTCGACGCGTCGTCGACCGATTCGCCCGAGCCGGCCATGGCGCGGGCGGAGTCCGGATCGGACGCGGAGGGGACGGTATCGGCGCCGGCCCGGCTGCCCGCGAAGGATCTGCGTCAGGACACCCGGCTCATGAACCTCTTGCGCGCCGGGATCGCCGCCGTCGCCGACGACGACGGCTGGGCCCACCTCTCGGGCGTCGGATCGACGATCCAGAAGCAGTCCCCCGACTTCGACTCGCGGAACTGGGGCTATGCGAAGCTCGGCGACCTCATCGAGGCGGTCGGGCTGTTCGAGGTCGAGCGGGTGAAGCGGAACAACGGCAGCACCAACGTCCAGGTGCGGGTCCCCAAGAAGAAGTAGGCGCCGGCCGTGCCCGACAAGATCGATTTCAAGAAGACCCTCGACGCCTACCGGGCGTCCGCGGGCAGCTTCCGGATCCTCGACGTGCCCGAAATGCGGTACCTGATGATCGACGGATCCGGTGATCCCAACAGCGATCCCGCGTACGCCGAGGCCCTCGAAGCCCTGTACCCGGTGGCCTACAAGCTCAAGTTCGCGAGCAAGCAGGAGCTCGGGCGGGACTACGTGGTGCCGCCCCTCGAGGGGCTGTGGTACGCCGACGACATGGACGCGTTCACGGTGGCACGGGACAAGTCCCGCTGGCACTGGACGATGATGCTGCTGGTGCCGGAGTGGATCGAGCCCGAGCTGGTGGCGCTCGCGGTCGAGCGCGCCGGGGCGTCGAAGCGGCCCGCGCGGCTCGACGCCGTCCGCCTCGAGATGCTCGACGAGGGTCGGTGCGTACAGACGCTGCACATCGGTTCGTTCGACGACGAGGCGGAGGTGCTCGAGCGGATGCATCACGAGTTCATCCCCGGGCACGGCCTTCGCCTCGCGGGAAAGCATCACGAGATCTACTTCAGCGACTTCCGCAGGGTCGCACCCGAGAGGCTGCGGACGATCCTCAGGCAGCCCGTCGCGGGGTGACGGTCGCGCCTCCCGCTACTCGTCTTGCTCGCGCAGTGCGCGCCCGAAAGCGTCGAGCTTGCGCTCCACCGCGTCGATCATGGTGAACACTCCGCCCAGCGGCATACAGCCGAAGATCGCATTCAGCGTCTTGGCTCATGCGTCGAAGATCTGATTAAATAGTCGACGGCATTTGCGCTGATTCAGCGCCTCGATGACACGACACGACAAGCGCTCCTCTCGGAGCTGTTGGAAACGGCACGGTCGATCCACGCCCTAACGTGTCAGGAGTTTCCCCGTGTCCGATGTGCTTTCGTCCCCGACCTGGAACCGCCGTCAGGCCGTTCTCATGATCGCGGTCGCCGCTGCCGCGGCATTTCTCGCGACGTTCAACGAGACGTTCCTCAACGTCGCGCTGAACCCCATCATGGATCACTTCGGCGTCACGGTCGGCACCGTCCAATGGCTGACTACGGGCTACCTGCTGGTCGCAGCCGTATTCGTGCCGGTGTCGAACGTGCTCTACCGGCGGTACTCCACCCGTCCGCTCTTCGTCGTCACCGTCGCGTTCCTGGTCGCAGGATCGGTCGTCGGTGCCCTTGCTCCGAGCTTCGAGGTGCTGCTCCTCGGCCGTCTCCTGCAGGCCGTGGGCACCGGCCTTCTCGTTCCGATCGGCATGAACGTCGCACTCGCGGTGGCGCCCCGGCACAAACTCGGCCTCGTCATGGGCGTCATGGCGGCTATGACGACGCTCGGCCCCTCGGTGGCGATCGTGGCATCCGGAGCACTGCTGACCGTGGCTTCGTGGGCGACCCTCATGTGGGTCTTCGGCGGGCTCGCGGTTGCGGTCATGCTCGCCGGCGCGCTGTTCCTGCGCAACGTATCCGTGCTCTCGCGGCCGCGCTTGGATGTGCTCTCGTTCCTGCTCGTCGCGGGAGCCCTGAGCGGGTTGCTCTACGGCGTATCCACAGTCTTCGAAGGATCTCTGCTGGTCGCACTCTGCGCCGTCGTGATCGGCGCAGTCCTGCTCGTCCTCTTCGTCGTCCGCCAGAAGCGCATCCCGAACCCGCTCATCGACCTCCGTCCGTTCAGCAGCCAGGCGTTCGTGGTCGGAGTCGTCATGACGATGCTCGGCCTCGTCTTCGTGTTCGCGATGAACGTCGTCATTCCCATCTTCCTGCAGACCTCCAAGGAGCTGACCCCGCTCGGCGCATCGCTCGCTCTCGCGCCCGGCATTCTGCTGACGGTCGCCATGGGCCCCATCGCAGGCCGCCTCTTCGACCGAAGCGGCGGGGGCGCAATGATCCCTGTCGGCTACATCGTCATGGCGGCCTTCTCGCTGCTCGTCGGTTGGGCTGCCGCCGGCCCCTCGGTCCTGCTGCTCGCACTGCTCTACATCCCGGCCGTGCTCAGTACGGCCTTCGTGATCGGCCCCGCGCAGACCTTCGCGCTCGCCGGCCTCGATCGCGAGACCGGGCCGCACGGCGTGACGATCCTGAGCACGAGCTTCCAGGTCGCCGGATGCGTCGGCACGTCCTTCGGTATCGGCGTCTACGGCGCGCTCCACCAATTCGGTCTCGGCCGGGGGCAGGGCGTCGCCGATGCCTCGCTCCTCGGATTCCAGGGTGCGGTGCTGCTCGTCGTCCTGACGTCGATCATCGGTGTCGTGCTGGCGATCCGCGCTGCTCGGATGAACCGTCGTTCGGTCGCCGGATAGCCGTCCAGGATAGAGGCCGGCGCATCACCAACCGCGGTTGGGGGCGCCCCGAGACAATGGCTCCGGAGCCTGCACCTCGCGGAGACGAGCGCATCTCGCTGGTGCCGCTCGTCGGGCCCGCACAGGTCGACCAGGCGCGACCACCGCCGCATGCCCGCCTCGACATCACCGATGTCAGGTGTTCTCGTACGTCTGAAATTGTGGACGTCGGTGGACTCAAATCGAGTCAGTGGAAGCGGATCGAACGGCTGAGTTTGGCTTGGGAGCAGGCAAGGACGTCTACCGTCGCAGAAGACGAGCTTCCCGTTTTTACCGAACTTGATCTCGTGACCAACCCGAGGAGACGAGCACGAACCCCTTTGACGACTCAAGAAGTGGACGCAATCCGAACAGCACTCCTCGACTGCGCGAGCGTAGCTTTGATCACCGATCAACTCCAAGACAGTCAGACTGTGGCAAGAGGGAAGGCGAGCTAATTGGAAACGTATCTGCTTTGATGCTCCTATATTTGTCAACTTGTAGGCGCGCTTGTTTCGAGCCATTCTCGGTATGCCAGAGCGAATTCGTCATC
>NZ_JBHSRW010000084.1:0-9595 GCF_042659205.1 Leucobacter soli | reverse complement strand
GGCCAGGGCGTCCCGAGCGCGGCCACGCGCGCGCGGAAGCCGTCGAGCGCCTCGGGTGCGGGCGGCGGCATGGTGCGCAGGATCCCGATCCGTGCGTCGAGCATCATCCGACCGGCGATCATGCCGGTGAGGAGCGAGAGCTGGGCGTTCCATTCCTCGACCGGCAGCGGCGTGCGCCGTTCGATGCGGTAGCCGTGCTCGTCCCGGAGGATCTCCTCCTCCGGGAGGTTGAGGCTCGCGCCGCCGCGCGCATGCTCCTGCGCGATCCGCAGCCGGCCCACCTCCGGCAGCAGGGCGAGCGGTCCCGCGGCCGCACCGAGATCGATCGCGGCCTGGGCGGAGGGGTAGTCGAGCTGGGCGCGGGAGCGGATCAGCGCGCGCTCCACCCGGGCATCGACGACCGAGCCATCGCTGTCGAGCGCGACCGTCCACACGTAGGCGCTCCGATCCGCGTCCGGCAGGAGCGAGGCGCGACCTTCGCTTAGAACAGGAGGGTGCAGCGGCACCGCGCCGTCCGGCAGATAGAGGGTCTGTCCGCGCGTGCGCGCCTCCGCATCGAGGGCGCCGCCCGGTGCGACGAACCCCGGCACGTCGGCGATCGCGTAGTGGAGCGTGAAGCCCCGAGCGGCGGCCCGGGTGGCGGCGCGCGCGGTCCGTTCCAGATGGAAGGCCTGATCGAGGTCGCGGGATCCCACCGGATCGAGCGTGACGAACGGCAGGTCGCGCAGATCGATCGCCGGCTCCGGCGGGGCTGCGGAGCGGGCTTCCGCGAGCGCGGCAGCGGGGAATCCCTCGGGAACGCCGAACTCCTCGCCGAGCGCCGTGAGCGCGGCGGCGAGCCGGCCGTGGGCGCTCTGCGGAGTGATGCGCGTGCGCCGGCTTGGCATAGGCCCAGACTATCGCCAGGCCGGTGCGGCACCGGTCCGCGGCGCCGCACCGGGGCTCCGTGTCGTAGCGGCACCGTAGACTGGGGCGATGCAGGGGAATCCGGAAGACGAGGCGCTGACCGCCGCGTTGGACGAGCTGATGGAGCGCGCGGGCGTGGCCTCGCAGCGCGGCCTGGTCCGGCGCATCCTCACCACCGGGCTCGGGCTCGGACAGGACGGCACGGGGAGGCTGAACCTCAAGATCACCGCGGCCGCGCTCGAGGAGATGCGGGCGGCGTTCCGCCTGTTCGAGCCGTTCGCAGGCATCCCCAAGGCGACCATCTTCGGGTCCGCAAGGACGCGGAGCCACGATCCGCTCTGGCGCGAGGCGGAACAGGTCTCGCGCCGGCTCGCCGAGCAGGGGTGGATGGTCGTGACCGGGGCCGGACCTGGCATCATGGAGGCCGCCGCAACCGGGGCCGGGCCCGAGCAGTCGCTCGGCGTCTCGATCCGCCTACCGTTCGAGCAGGTGCCGGAGCATCTGCACGCCAACGGGGATCGACTGGTCTCGATGAAGTACTTCTTCACGCGAAAGCTGATGCTCGTGAAGGAGTCCCGCGGCTTCATCTGCCTGCCGGGCGGCTTCGGCACGATGGACGAGACCTTCGAGCTGCTCACGCTGCAGCAGACCGGCAAGATGGAGCCCGTGCCGATCGTGCTGCTCGACGAGCCGGGCGGTACCTTCTGGAAGGGATTCGAGGAGTTCGTCGTCGGACATCTGGAGCGGACCGGCGTCATCTCACCCGGCGATCTCGACCGGGTGCTGATCACCGATTCGGTCGAGGCGGCCGTCGACGCGGTCTCCGGGTTCTGGGGCAACTACGATTCGCTGCGGTGGGTCGATGAGCGGCTGGTTCTGCGTCTGCGCGCCGCGCCGACCCCGTCGGAGATCGCCGAACTGAACGAGCAGTTCGCGCATCTGCTCGAGCAGGGGCGGTTCGAGGCCGCCGAGCCGCTGCCGGCGGAGCGGGCCGACCGCGACAAACTCGAGCTGCCGCGGATCGCGTTCGTGCCGAAGCATCGGGCGGCCGGAGAGCTGCACCGGCTGATCCGGGCACTGAACCGACTGCCGTCGGCACCGCGATCGGCTACTTCTTCTTGATCTTCGAAGTCTTGGCCGAGGCGGCCGACACCGTCTTGTACGTGGATTTGCTCGCTGTCGCCTTCACGCTGATGCGCTTGCCACGGTCGGCCGTGCGCAGTTTGTAGGTCTTCGACGTGGCGCCCTTGATCTTCTTACCGTTGCGCAGCCACTGGTACTTCACCTTGACGCCGCTCTCGCTCCACTTGGGGGCGATGATCTTGAGCTTCTTGCCGACCCGCTTGGTGCCCGAGACCTTCGGCTTCTTGGTGTTGATCAGCGGCATCCGGATCTCGCCGGAACCGTAGACGTTATCGGTGCCCTTGGCGCCGCGGTCGCGGTTCGCAGTCGAGCGCAGGTACTTGCCGAGCGTGGCCGGTTTCCACTTCGGGTTCTTCTGCAGGATCAACGCGGCGACGCCCGAGACGACGGGCGTCGCCGCGCTCGTACCGGTGAAGCGGAAGTCGCTGGCGCTCACCGATGTGAACTCCGAGGCGGCCGAGACATCGGGCTTCTTCCGGCCGTCGTTCAGCGGCCCGCGCGAACTGTATTCGGCGATGACGCCGGTCGAGACGTTCACCGCGCCGACGGAGATGCCGCCCGCGTTCTTCGAGTCGGCGTAGGGCTGGCCGGCGGATCCGGCGTTGGAGACATAGTCCCACATGAGGCCGTTCACCATCAGCTCGAGGGTGTCGTTCGCGGTGCCGTTGCCGTCGTGGTGCTTCCAGATCGCGAACCTGATCTCCTCGTTTCCGGAGCAGGTGAGGTTCGCCGGGATCTCGATGGGGGAGACCTCGGGGCCGCTCTGCTGCCGGTTGGCGGACGACCCGACCGCTTGCCAGCTGCCACTGCGCCAGGCGTAGACGTACAGATCGTAGTCGGTGCGGTTCGTCCCCCAGTCGTTCCAGCGGAGGCCCTGTATCCAGGCGTTGCAGTAGCTCGTCATCATCTCGCTGGGGAGGACGTTGCCCCGGGGATCCGAGAACTCCATCCAGCCGTCCTCGTCCTGATCCGTCCATGTGCCGCGCCAGTAGCCGCCGTAGTAGACCGTACGACCGGCCGAGGAGACGTATGTATTGCGCACCCCGTGGTTGCCCGCCGAGTTGACCCAGAGCATGCCCTTCTTCACGGCGTAGTTCAGCAGGTCGACCGAGGGGCCGGAGCTCCCGTCGCCGGGACCGTCGAACTGCGCGGCGAGCGAGCGGGAGACGATCTTCACACCCTTGCTCGCGAAGTAGTCGATCGCCCGGCGAAGGTCCTCGGTCGTGCTGACGGTGGCGAGGTACAGTTTCGCGCCGGGGGCGACATCGTGGATCGCTTCGGCGACCGAGACGCCGTGCGAGCCCTGGTTCCAGAAGACGCTATCGGTGCAGGTCGTACCGTTGAAACTGCAGAAGACGCCCGTGGGGCGCTTGGGCAGATCCTTGTAACTGTAGGCGTAGTCCCAGTGGACGCCGCTGAAGTAGTCGACGATCCCGATCTTGACGCCCTTTCCCGTGTACTTGGCCTTGTGCCAACCCGCGGTGCGCACCCGTTTCAGGATGTCGTCGCCGTAGTAGCCGATCTCCGCCGGCCCGGGTGCGAGGCGCTGCGGCGATGGCTCGGCCGGCACGCCCGGGAGGCGCCCGGGATCATCGGGCAGCACACCTACCCCGGGATCGACCGGTGGGGCGACGAGCACGGGCAGACGCAGGTAGCCGATGCCGGGGAGCAGCTCCGCATCCGGCAGCGAGGCGACGGCGACGGTGGCGACGCTGAGCTCGTCGGTCAGCGTGACGATGTCCGTCGCGCCGACGGAGGCGAGCGCCGCGCCGATATCGGTGACGCCCGGGTCGTGGACCACTTCGACGCGGATCGCATCGTCCACCACATCGGGCAGATCCGTCTCTCCCGCGAGCCAGTCAGCGTGGATCTGACGGAGCCCCGAGTCTGCCAGCGCGCCGTCCTCGGCTTCCGGCTCGACCGAGACCGGCGGCGGTGCGCCGTCCGGGCCCGTGGTCGGTCCTTCGGTGCCGGGTTCGTCACCGAGCGCCGGCGACGTCGTCAGCGAGGCGACGAGAGCGACGAAGGCCGCGGTAGCGAGCACCCTTCTCGCAACAGCAGAAGTCTTGGACATGATAGATCCCCCGCTCCCGCGACGATGCCCTGCTTGCGTTCCCCCGGGCTCGACGCGACACACGAACTTGAAGCGATCATAGATGACGCCCTGGGATTTGGCACGACATTTCTTGCCTGGTCTCACGGCGTCGAGGCCTGGTCGAAGCTCGATCGAGGAGGGATCGCCGAGGTCCCGGTCGGCCGCGCGTCAGGGTGCGACGTACTCCGCGAGGTGCTGACCGGTCAGCGTCGAACCGTCGGCGATGAGCTCGCCCGGGGTGCCCTCGAAGACGATCCGGCCGCCCTGCTGCCCGGCTCCGGGCCCGATGTCGATGATCCGGTCGGCGTGCGCCATGACGGCCTGGTGGTGCTCGACCACGATCACGCTCTTGCCCGCGTCGACGAGGCGATCGAGCAGTGCGAGCAGCTGCTCCACGTCTGCGAGATGCAGGCCCGTGGTCGGCTCGTCGAGCACGTAGATCTCGGCATCCTCGAGCATATGGATGGCGAGCTTCAGCCGTTGCCGTTCCCCGCCGGAGAGCGTCGAGAGCGGCTGCCCCAGCGTGAGGTAGCCGAGCCCCACATCGACGAGGCGTTCGAGGATCTTCGCCGCCTTCGGCACTTTGGGCTCGGAACCCGCTTCGGAGGCACCGGAGAAGAACTCGCGCGCCTCGGACATCGACAGATCGAGCACCTCGGCGATGTTCTTCCCGCCGAGCGTGTATTCGAGCACGGCGGCATCGAAGCGCTTGCCGTCGCACACCTCGCAGACGCTCTCCATCGTCGCCATCATGCCGAGATCGGTGTAAATGATGCCGGCGCCCTTGCACTCGGGGCAGGCCCCCTCGGAGTTCGCGCTGAAGAGTGCGGGCTTCACACCGTTCGCCTTGGCGAACGCGGTGCGCACCGGGTCGAGCAGACCGGTGTAGGTCGCGGGGTTGGATCGGCGCGAGCCCTTGATCGCCCCCTGATCCACCGCGACCACGCCGTCCCGCTTCGAGACGTAGCCGTGGATCAGCGAGCTCTTGCCCGAACCGGCGACACCCGTGATCACGCAGAGCACACCGAGCGGCACATCGACATCGAGACCGTGCCCGTCGGCGCCGCGCAGGTTGTGCAGATCCGCGCCGCGCACTTCGATCGCGCCGTTCGGCGTGCGCGTCGACTCCTTGAGCCGGGCCCGGTCGTCGAGGTGCCTGCCGGTGAGCGTACCCGAGGCGCGCAGTCCGTCGACCGTGCCCTCGAAGCAGATCTCGCCGCCGTTCACGCCGGCGCCGGGCCCCAGATCGACCACGTGATCGGCGATCGCGATCATCTCGGGCTTGTGCTCGACCACGAGCACGGTGTTGCCCTTGTCCCGCAGCTTCACGAGCAACTGGTTCATGCGTTGGATGTCGTGCGGGTGCAGCCCGATCGAGGGCTCGTCGAAGACGTAGGTGGCGTCGGTGATGGGTGAGCCCAGATGGCGGATCATCTTGGTGCGCTGCGACTCGCCGCCCGAGAGCGTGCCCGTCGGCCGTTCGAGGGAGAGGTAGCCGAGTCCGATCTGCACGAAGGAGTCGAGCGTGTCCGAGAGCTTCTCGATGAGGGGCGCCAGGCCGGGGTCGTCGATCGAACGCACCCATTCCGCGACGTCGGAGATCTGCATCGCGCAGACGTCCGCGATCGAGAGCTCGCCGATCTTCGACGAGCGGGCGGTGTCGTTGAGCCGGGTGCCGTCGCACTCCGGACAGGTGCGAAACACGATCGCGCGGTCCACGAATGCGCGGATGTGGGGCTGCATGGCCTCTCGATCCTTCGACAGCATCGACTTCTGGATGCGCGGGATCATGCCCTCGTAGGTGAGATTGGTGCCGTCGACCTTGATCTTGGTCGGCTCCTTGTAGAGCAGATCGTTCAGCTGGCGCGTGCTGAATTCGCGGATCGGGGTGTCCATCGGCAGCACCGCGGAGAAGAGGCGCCCGTACCAGCCATCCATGCTGTAGCCCGGGACCTTGAGCGCGCCGCCCGAGAGCGTCTCGTCCGCGTCGTACAGCTCGTCGAGGTCGAAGTCGCTGACCGAGCCGCGTCCCTCGCACGTGGGGCACATGCCGCCCAGGATCTCGAAGCTGCGGCGCTCCTTGACCGTGCGTCCGCCTTTCTCGAGCGTCACGGCGCCGGCGCCGCTGACCGAGGCGACGTTGAAGGAGAAGGCGTTGGGCGAGCCGATGCGCGGCTGCCCGAGGCGGGAGAAAACGATGCGGAGCATCGTGTTCACGTCGGTCGCCGTGCCGACGGTGGAACGCGGATTCGCTCCCATCCGCTCCTGATCGACAGTGATGGCCGTGGTGAGACCCTCGAGGACGTCGACGTCCGGGCGGGACTGCGACGGCATGAATCCCTGCACGAATGCGCTGTAGGTCTCGTTGATGAGCCGCTGCGACTCGGCCGCGATCGTGCCGAAGACGAGGGAGCTCTTGCCCGAGCCCGAGACTCCGGTGAAGGCGGTGAGGCGGCGCTTCGGCAGCTCCACGTTCACATCCTTGAGATTGTGCTCGCGCGCACCGGAGACGCGAATGCGGTCGTGGGCGTCGGCGGGGTGGGGTGAAGCATCCGTGCTCATGGAACCAGGCTAGTGCCGGGCTCCGACATCCGGCTTCTCCGATCCTGATCGTCCTCGTGGCGGTCGCCATCGGTAGCCTGGTCGCGTGCACCTCGAACCGACCGCGAGACTCCGCGTGCGACCGATCCACACGGTCGCCGCGGCGTTCACGGTGCTCGCCGCTCCCGCCTTCTTCGTCGTGGAGCTGCCGGCGCTCGGCCTCGCACTGCTCGTGGCCGGTCTCCTGCTCGCCTGGTTCGCGGATCATGCCGAGGGCGGCTTCTCCGCCCGCCCGTCGCTGCTGCGCGACCTCTCGCTCATCGCGATCGGACTCGGGATCGTACGACTGATCCCGCTCGCGGCGGAGCTCGACGACCGGGCGATGATCCGTTTCACGCTCGCGCTCGGCGGCGCGGTCGCAGTGCCGTACCTGATCTCGCGCTTCGTCTACAGGGATCGTGCGACGGGGTTCCCCTGGCGCGGGCGTCACGCGGTGGGGCACGGCACCGAGGCTTCCCGGAGCGAGGCACGCGGCGGCGCACGCGGCGGCGGTCCGCGGAGCCAAGCTACGGGCGACGGCACGAGGTGGGGGCGCCTGCACTGGACCTGGCTCGCTGCGGTATTGGTGCTGGGCTGGGCCATCCTGCCCTTCTACTTCATCAGCTCGGGCGTGTATCGGAACTGGCCCGTCGTGGACTCGCCCGACCTGATCCTGCGCCTCTTCATCGGGGTCGGCGCCGTCGGTATCTGGGACGAGCTCTTCTTCATCTGCACGGTGTTCGCCGTGCTGCTGCGGCACTTCCCGTACTGGCTCGCGAACCTGTTGCAGGCCGTCGTGTTCGTGTCGTTCCTGTGGGAGCTCGGCTACCGCGCCTGGGGGCCGCTGCTCACGGTCCCGTTCGCGCTCATGCAGGGCTGGATCTTCCTGCGCACGCGTTCGCTCGGCTACGTGGTGACCGTGCACCTGCTCTTCGACGCGATCGTGTTCGCGGTGCTCGTGCACGCGCACAACCCAGCGCTCTTCGATGTCTTCCCGACGGCGCCGTGACGACGATCCGCTCGGCGTACTGAGGTGCGCGCCCGCCGACGGCATTCATCTGTCAGCGCGATGCATTCGGCCGCGAAATAGCGCTTCAAAGCGCCGAACGAGTGAGGCGGAGGGGTGGGCGAGGCGATAGGGACCGAGGCTGCCGGGCCGGGTATCGCGTTGCGAGACGGTGACGCGGGATCTACGCGAGCAGCGCCGCCAGCCTGCGTACCGCGAACTCGTAGCCCTGGATGCCGGCGCCCGCGATCACGAACTCGGCGATCGGCGAGATGTAGGAGTGGTGGCGGAACTCCTCGCGCGCGTGCACGTTGCTGAGGTGCACCTCGGCGACAGGTAGCGCGACTCCGCTCAACGCGTCGCGCAGCGCGATCGAGGTGTGGGTGAACGCCCCCGGGTTGATGACGATCGCCGCGCACTCGGTGCGCGCCTCGTGGATCGCGTCGATCAGCACGCCCTCGTGATTGCTCTGCACCGCGCGCAGTTCGAACCCGAGCCCCCGAGCAGTCTCGCTCGCGAGCGCGACGACGTCGTCGAGGGTGTCGCTGCCGTAGACACCGGGCTCGCGCACGCCGAGCAGGTTGAGATTGGGGCCGTTCACGAGGAGGATCCGACGCGTCATGCCCCGATCCTACCCGGCGGTCGTCGCGTGCCGTCGTTGCTCAGACGGTACGCCTTCGTCGGCGCTGCATGCGATCGTGCATCGAAACCGTACCGCGCCGACGATCTCGTACAGTGCGAGGATCCGACCGGCGTGCGCCCACGAACGTCGGTGCTCGGGCCGGGCCGGGCCGGGCGCGGGATCGCGGCTAGGCTGTCGGGGTGACACGCACCGACCGCACCGACCCGAGCAACCGCACCGACCCGACCGAGCCCGCCGAGCCGAGCCGCAGCGAGCAGCGAGACCAGCAGGACCCGCGCGATCAGCCGGATCAGCGTCAGACGCTGCCGTACAAGAGCTTCGACCCGCGCACCTTCCGCGACAAGCCGGTTTCGTTCGTGCGCCGCAGCGGGCGCATGACCCCGTCTCAGGAGCGGGCGTGGGAGGACCTCGGCCCGCGCTACCTGCACGAGCTGCCGCGGGGCCACGCGGCGACGAGCGTGGCGGATCATGCCAGCCTCGAGCCCGCCGAGGTCTTCGGCCGGGTCGCGCCGCTCGTCGTCGAGGTCGGATCCGGCCAGGGGCACGCCATCGTGCATGCCGCGTCCGAGCTCCGCGACTGGGATTTCATCGCGGTCGAGGTGTTCCGCGCGGGGCTCGCGCGCACCATGATCCGGGCAGAGTGGGCGGATCTCGCCAATCTGCGCCTCGTCGAGGCTAATGCGCCCGAGGTGCTGGAACGCGCCCTGCCGGAGCACTCGGTCGACGAGATCTGGGTGTTCTTCCCCGACCCCTGGGCCAAGGAACGGCACAAGAAGCGCCGCCTCGTCTCGCCTGATTTCGCACGCATCGCCGCTCGAGCGCTGAAGCCCGGGGGCTTGCTGCGCCTCGCCACCGACTGGGAGGACTACGCCGAGCACATGCGCGAGACGATGGACGCGGCGCCCGGCTTCGCCCGCGACTTCGCCGGGGAGTGGGCGCCCCGCTTCGAGGGCCGCGTGCTGACCGCCTTCGAGCAGAAGGGCATCGACAAGGGGCGCGTGATCCGCGATCTCGCGTATCGCTCGGCGTGAGCCGCCGACAGAGGAGGCTTCAGCGCAGCGCACACTCGTGCTCGAGCAGGCGGCGCTTGATGTCGGTGCCGAAGAGGTAGCCGCCGAGCCCGCCGTCGGTGCGCACGATGCGGTGGCACGGCACGATGAGCGCCACCAGGTTGTTGGCGCAACCCGACGCCGCGGCGCGCACCGCCGTGGGGCGCCCGGCG
>NZ_JBHSRW010000083.1:0-9654 GCF_042659205.1 Leucobacter soli | reverse complement strand
CTCAGGCGAGGGTGGAGCGCGACACGTCGCCGACGGCGACCACCGAGCGCGGCGCCGCAGCCAGCTCGGCCGCCACCGAGCGGATGTCCTCCGGCGTCACGGCCGCGAAGCGCTCGAGCGACGCGTCGAGCGTGTAGAGCTCCCCGGATCCGAGCTCGGCGCGGGCGAGCCGCCCCATCCGGGTGTCGCTGTCCTCGAGCGCGAGCGCCGACGATCCCGAGATCTGTCCGAGCACCCGTTCGTGCTCCTCCTCGGTCACGCCCGACTCGGCGACCTTCTGCAGCTCGGCGTTCGCGAGCTCGATCACCTCGGCCGCCTTCTCCGGCGCCGTACCCGCGTACATCCCGAACGCCCCGGCGTCGCTGTAGCTCGCCCCGAAGGAGTAGGCCGTGTAGGCGAGCCCCCGCTTCTCTCGGATCTCCTGGAACAGCCGGCTCGACATGCCTCCGCCCAGCACGGCGTTCATCAGCCCGAAGGCGAAGCGCCTGGGGTCTCCCGAGCGGAGACCGCGCGTACCGATCATAAGGTTCAGCTGCTCGCTCTCGCGCGATACCAGACGGAGTTCGGCGGCCGCGTCGGCCTGCGAACCCTGAACCGGATCCGCGGGCGTCCCATCGGCGGGATCCGCGCCGGCGGGATCCGCGCCGGCCTCTCCCTGCGGGCGCCGCACCGGGAACCGGTCCTTCCCGGTGCCCCAGCGTTCGCCGCCCTCCAGCGCGGCGGCCGCGTCGAGGCCGGCGAGCACGAGTTCGACGAGTCGGTCGTGGTCCACCGCTCCCGCCGCGGTGACGACGAGCGTCGACGGGTCGTACTGCGCCAGATAGTGCGACATCACATCGTCGCGCCGAGCGCCGCGAATGGTCTCGGTGCTCCCGCCGATCGGCCGCCCGAGCGGATGCTCGCCGAGGACGGTCTCGAAGAAGCGCTCGTTCGCGACGTCGGCCAGGTCGTCGGCAGCCATCGCGAGCTCCTCGAGGATCACCTCGCGCTCGTTCTCGAACTCGCCCGGATCGATGACGGAATTGGTCACCATGTCGGCGAGCACCCGGACCGCGCCGTCGAGATCGGCGTCGCGCACCTTCGCGTAGTAGCAGGTGTACTCCTTCGCCGTGAGCGCGTTGTTCTCGGCGCCGATGCGGTCGAAGCTCGTGGCGATCTGCATGGCGTCGCGGGTCGGCGTGCCCTTGAAGAGCAGATGCTCGAGGAAGTGCGTGCTGCCCAGACTGCCCGGCGCATCGTGCTGCTCGGCCTGCTCGTCGCGCGAGCCGATCCCCACCCAGAAGCCGACGGTCGCGCTGCGGGAACCCGGCATCCGCTCGGTGAGCACTCGGAGACCGCTCGGGTGGACGGTGCGCCGCAGGAACCCGCCGCTGAGGTCGGCGTCGAGTTCGGGGAGGTCGAGGGGCAGGAGAATCGGGTCTGGCACCCCCCTACCCTATCGACGCGACGCGCATCTCCCTCATCCCCGGCCTGTTCGCCACTTCGACTTTCCCGAACGCCGCAGACTCCTGACCGCACGAGGGCCCGGGCACCCTTCGGTGCCCGGGCCCTCGTGCGGCGGAGACTACTCGGCGTCGGTCGCGGCGACCTCGGCCTCGGCGGGCTCCGCGTCGGCGGCGGGCGCCTCGGCAGCCGCCTCCTCGAGCACGGGCTCGAGCGACAGCTTGCCGCGATCGTCGACCTTGGTGATCTTCACGAGGATCTTCTGGCCGATCGACAGCACGTCGTCGACCGAGTCGATCCGCTTGCCGCCGGCGAGCTTGCGCACCTCGCTGATGTGCAGCAGGCCGTCCTTGCCCGGCAGCAGCGAGACGAACGCCCCGAAGGCGGCGTTCTTCACCACGGTGCCGAGGTACTGCTCGCCGATCTCGGGCGTCTGCGGGTTCGCGATCGCGTTGACCTGCGCGCGGGCGGCCTCGGCGGACGGGCCGTCGACGGCGCCGATGTAGACGGTGCCGTCGTCGTCGATCGAGATGTCGGCGCCGGTCTCGTCCTGGATGCCGTTGATCGTCTTGCCCTTCGGGCCGATCAGCTCGCCGATCTTGTCGACCGGGATGTTGACCGTGATCACGCGCGGGGCGGTCGGGGCCATCTCGTCCGGGGCGTCGATGGCCTGCGCCATCACGCCGAGGATAGTGGCGCGGGCCTCCTTCGCCTGCGACAGCGCACCGGCGAGCACATCCGAGGGGATGCCGTCGAGCTTGGTGTCGAGCTGCAGCGCGGTCACGAACTCCGAGGTGCCTGCGACCTTGAAGTCCATGTCGCCCAGCGCGTCCTCGGCGCCCAGGATGTCGGTGAGGGTCGCGTAGCGGGTCTCGCCGTTCACCTCGTCGCTCACAAGGCCCATCGCGATGCCGGCGACGGGCGCGCGCAGCGGCACGCCCGCGTTCAGCAGCGAGAGCGTCGACGCGCAGACCGAGCCCATCGACGTCGAGCCGTTCGAGCTCAGCGCCTCGCTGACCTGGCGGATCGCGTAGGGGAACTCGTCGCGAGCCGGCAGCACCGGCACGAGGGCGCGCTCCGCGAGGAAGCCGTGGCCGATCTCGCGGCGCTTCGGGCTGCCCACGCGGCCGGTCTCACCGGTCGAGTAGGGCGGGAAGTTGTAGTGGTGCAGGTAGCGCTTGCTGGTCACGGGCGACAGCGAGTCGATCTGCTGCTCCATCTTCAGCATGTTCAGCGTCGAGACGCCCAGGATCTGGGTCTCACCGCGCTGGAAGATCGCCGAGCCGTGCACGCGCGGGATCACCTGGACCTCGGCGTCGAGCGCGCGGATGTCGCGCAGGCCGCGGCCGTCGATGCGGGCGCCCTCGGTGAGGATGCGGCCGCGCACGATCTTCTTCGTGACCGACTTGTAGGCCGCGGAGACCTGGCCCTCGGCCTCGGCCGGCAGCTCGCCCGCCTCGACCTTGGCTGCGACGGCCTCCTTGACCCGCGCCTTCAGCGCGTCGTCGGCGTTCTGGCGCTCGACCTTGTCGGCGATCTGGTAGATGCCGGCGAGCTCGTCGAGCGCGAGCGCCTCGACGGCGGCGTAGGTCTCGTCGGCGTAGGGCAGGAAGACCGGGTAGTCCTGGATCTCCTTCGCCGACTGGGCGGCGAGCTGCTCCTGCGTCTTGACCAGCTGCGAGATGAACGGCTTCGCGGCCTCGAGGCCCTGGGCGACGACGGCCTCGTCGGGCTTGGTCGCGCCGGCCTTGATGAGGTTCCACGAGCCCTCGGTCGCCTCGGCCTCGACCATCATGATCGCGACGTCCTCGGTGCCGTCGGCCTTCGTGACCACGCGGCCCGCGACCATCAGGTCGAAGACGGCCTCCTCGAGCTGCGAGACGGTCGGGAACGCGACCCACTGGTCGGCGTTGTCGCCGTGGCCGGGGATCAGCGCCAGGCGCACGCCGGCGATCGGGCCGGAGAAGGGCAGGCCCGAGATCTGCGTCGAAGCGCTGGCCGCGTTGATCGCGAGCGCGTCGTAGAACTCGCCCGGGGCGATGCTCATCACGGTGACGACGATCTGCACCTCGTTGCGGAGGCCGTCGACGAATGACGGACGCAGCGGGCGGTCGATCAGGCGGCAGACGAGGATCGCCTCGGTCGAGGGGCGGCCCTCGCGGCGGAAGAACGAGCCGGGGATCTTGCCGGCGGCGTACGAGCGCTCCTCCACGTCGACGGTCAGCGGGAAGAAGTCGAAGTGATCCTTCGGCTGCTTCGACGCGCTGGTCGCGCTGAGCAGCATGGTCTCTTCGTCCAGGTAGGCGGCGACGGCGCCCTGCGCCTGCTGCGCGAGACGGCCGGTCTCGAAGCGGATGGTGCGCGTGCCGAACTTGCCGTTGTCGAGCACGGCCTCGGCGAACTTGATCTCAGGACCCTCCACGGGTACTCCTCACATACGTGAGCACGCGGCGGGCAGCCCGGAACGCCGAAGCGTCGGCCACAGGCGATCGCGGGTGCTGATGTTCAGTAGAGGATCACCCTGCGCGGTGGAGCGCGCAGGGGAATCCACCACCGAATACCAGCCCGCCGACCGACGTGCTCGATTCATCGTTGATGCCGTACCGCACCGGATGGGCGCAGCACGACACGCCAAGGATACCATCGGATCCCGCGAAATCCCGGAAACGTCGATGCCCCGCGCGCGGCGGGGCATCGACGGCGCCGGGAATCGCGCCCGATCGGACGGCGATCGATCAGTCGACGACGAGATCGATCGCGCGGAGCATCTCCGCACCGATCGCCTCGCCGAGCCGATCGATCAGCTCGGACGGCACCTCGCCGTCGACGGAGAGCACCGAGAGCGCGGTGCCCTTCTTCTCGTCGCGCGCGATCTGGAGGCCGGCGATGTTCACGCCGGCCTCGCCGAGCAGCCCGCCGTAGGTCGCGACGATGCCGGGCCGATCGGTGTAGCTGAACACGATCAGGTGGTCGGAGATGGGGAGCTCGAGCTCGTAGCCGTTGATCTCGACGACCTTCTCGACCTGCTTCGGCCCGGTGAGCGTGCCCGAGACCGAGACGCGCGTGCCGTCCTCGGTCACGCCGCGCAGCGTGATGACGTTGCGGAAGCTCTCGGCTGCCGTGTCGGAGCTGAAGCGCACCTCGACGTTGCGCTGCTCGGCGAGGAGCGGCGCGTTCACGTACGAAACGGGGTCGCTGACGACCTGGGTGAAGAGGCCCTTGAGCGCGGCCAGCTTGAGCACCTCGACGTTGTACTCGCTGAGCTCGCCGTGCACCTCGACGTCGAGCGTCGCCACGGGGGCCGCGGCGAGGCCCGCGAAGATCTGGCCCAGCTTCTCGGTGAGCGGCAGGCCGGGCTTCACGTACTCGTCGATCGCGCCGCCCGCGACGTTCACCGCGTCGGGCACGAGCTCGCCGGCGAGCGCGAGGCGCACGGACCTGGCGACCGCCACGCCCGCCTTCTCCTGCGCCTCGTCGGTCGAGGCGCCGAGGTGCGGGGTGACGTTCACTCTCCCGTTGCCCGTGAGCACGGTGTCGGCGGGGGGCTCCTGCATGAACACGTCGAGCGCGGCGCCGGCGATCTCGCCCGCATCGAGCGCGGCGGAGAGCGCCGCCTCGTCGATCAGTCCGCCACGGGCGACGTTCACCACGTAGGCGGTCGATTTCATGGCCTTCAGCTGGGTCTCGCCGATCATGCCGAGCGTCTCCGGGGTGCGCGGCATGTGGATGGTGAGGAAGTCGGCGCGGGCGACCAGTTCGTCGAGCTCGACCAGTTCGACGTCGAGCTGGCCGGCGCGGGCAGCCGTGATGTACGGGTCGTAGGCGATGAGCTCGACGCCGAAGCCGCGCAGGCGCTCGGCGACGAGTGCGCCGATACGGCCCAGGCCGACGATGCCGATCGTCTTCTCGAACAGTTCTGTCCCGGTGAAGGACGAGCGCTTCCACTCCCCCGCGCTCAGCGAGGCGTGCGCGCGCTGCAGGTGCCGGGCGAGTCCGAGGATGTGCGCGACGGTGAGCTCGGCGGCGCTGATGATGTTGGACGTGGGCGCGTTGACGACCATGACGCCCGCCTGCGTGGCGGACTTGATGTCGACGTTGTCGAGGCCGACGCCCGCGCGGGCGATGACCTTGAGCTTCGGCGCCCAGCCGATGGCTTCGGCGTCGACCTGGGTGGCCGAGCGGACGAGGATCGCATCGGCGTCGGCGAGCGAGGCGCGCAGTGCGTCGCGGTCGGTGCCGTCGACGTGCACCACCTCGAAGTCGGGGCCGAGTGCGGCGATGGTGGCGGGCGAGAGTTGTTCGGCGATCAGCACGACGGGCGCAGGCAACGGAGTGATCCTTCTGGGGTGCGCGGGCAGGATGCGGGCTCATGGACGAGCCACCCGGTCATTCTATCGCCTGGCCGGAGGTCCCGAGGTCACGCCGCGAAATAGGTGTACTGCGGCACCAGGAGCAGGATCTCGAACTGGAACGCCGAGATCACCGCGATCCCCGCCAGCAGCAGCAGCAGTCGCACCCCGGCCCGGCGTCCACGCCCCAGCAGCAGCGCGATCGCGAGAGCCGCGACGGGAAGCACGATGCCGAGGATCAGCCAGAACCAGCCGGCCCGGCTCAGCCCGCCGCCGAGCGCTTCGCCGATCCCGTGCATGCCGGTGAGATTGCCCACCGCGTTGACCGTCACCAGCACGTAGCACAGGATCAGCACGATCCCCCACGCCCAGGCCGCGATTCGGGCGGCGCGGCCGCGGTGCGCCACCGCGGTGGCCGGGTTCGCGGTCACGACGCCGCTCCCATCTCGAACATGGGCAGCGGTACGAGCACCACCGCTCCGACCAGGAGCCAGATCAGGAGCGTGCGCGTGCGGGCGCCGCGAAGCCGCAGCAGCACGGAGAGGAACCAGAGCACCGGCGCGAACGGCGCCAACCAGAAGAGCACCTGCTGGAACACGGACCCGACGACACCGCTGGCCTCGGCGATCGCAGCGTTCGCGTCCGAGTAGTACTTGGCCCAGCTGAGCCAGACGATCGTGTACAGCAGGTAGAGGCCGCCGATCACACCGAAGAGCACCAGCATCCCGGCGCTGAGCTGCGCCTTCGCCTGCGAGTCGAGGGATCCTGCCCCTGCCCCCGCCTCGACGGCAGCGCTCGCTGCGCTGTTCTCGGCATCGTTCCCGGCGCCGTTCCCGGCGTCGGTGCCGGATCCGCCGAGGAGTCCGCGGCCCGATCCGCCGCCGACCGCTGCGCGAGCCTCGGCGGCGTCCAGCGCCGCGTCGACATCGCCGGGGCCGGCTTCGACGGTCCATCCGCTCGCGAGACGGCTCTCGCGAGCCCCCCGTTCAGGCTTGTTGCGCATGGGGCACAGTTTATCGACGCGCGGCTGGGGAACCGGGGGATACACTGAGTTCCACAGACGCCCCTCGGCCGAGACATAGCCGCCGAGTGGAATCCCGGCCCTGCACCCCGGAAGGATCACCGTGACCGAAGAGTCGAAGCCCGCAGCATCGAAGCCGAGGAAGAAGGTCGTCCGCGCCGCGCCCGCCGCCGAGGGCCGGTCGACGGCGGAGCCCGGGGCCGACGGAGCCGCGGATCGCACCTGGAAGGCGACGCCCGAGGCCAAGGGCAGGGCACGGACCAAGCGGATCATCGCGGGCGTGCTGTGGCTCGTCGCGATCGCACTGCAGGCCTTCGCGATCTTCGGGCTGCTGAACACGCCGGCGCGCACGCGCATCGCCCAGCAGTTCGACTGGAACAGCGGTGTGCAGCAGGGCGCCGACGGCTCCCCCGTCGTCTCGTTCCCCGGCTGGGCGTTCTGGTGGATCATCGGCATCCTCGTGATCAACGCGATCCTCTGCATCATCGCGGGCTACCTGTGGAAGGGCGCGAACCGACTCGACCCGGCGTCCCGCAAGGACAAGGTCCGCTTCTTCGTGCAGAACCAGCTCGGCGCGATCATCCCGATCCTCGCCTTCCTGCCCCTCATCATCCTGATCTTCCTGAACAAGGACATGGACAAGAAGCAGAAGGGCTGGGCCGGCGGCATCGGCATCGGGGTGCTGGTGATCGCCGTCGCGCTCGGCGTCGACTTCAATCCGCCGTCGGTCGAGCAGTACACGGTCGAGCAGAACTGGGACCGCACTCGCGTGGTCGGCATCACCGGTCAGGACGAGGTCTTCTGGGTCGCCAGCGGATCCGTCTACCACCTCTGCGCAGAGGTGTCGCCGCTCGAGAACTCGACGCAGGACGAGATCCTCACCGGCACCGTCTCCGACGCCACCGCCGATACGTCGGGCGGCATGGAGCGCCTCACCAAGCAGGTGCAGATGGAGATCAACCAGTGCAATGCCGCTGGGCACGACTTCGCGCTGCCCGATCCGAGCTACCTGGAGCAGACCCCGCCGAGCGATTTCGCCGACGATCTGCTGAACGGCGGCGAGGAACCGTCCGGGGACGAGCCTGCGGACGAGTCGACGGAGGAACCTGCGGAGTAGCCGCGCTATTGCACCCGCTGCACGCGTTCCCGATGGGATCGGACGTTGTTCCCCTGGATCGACTTCTGCTTCGTCCCGCGAATCTCGTCCACCTTCTGGTCACTGCCGGTGACGGGCTGCGCCTCGATGATCGTCTCGTGCTCGAAGGCGTGCGACTTGTCGGTGTTGCGGTAGTACCGGTACAGGGCCGTGTACGTGGCGATCCCGGCGGCCGGCCCGGCGAGCAGCAGCCAGCCCGGGTCGCCGTCGTCCGTCGCGGCGACGACGCCGGCCGCGTCGATCAGGCCGATGAGCAGTGCCGCGATCATGCCGTGGCCGCCAGAATCGCGAGCACGAGGCCCTCGACCACCGTTCCGGTCGCGAAAGCTGCGGCGAGAAGTCGCCCCTGCGAGACCGGAACGCTGCCCATCGTCTCCCCCGTGCGGCCGTTCACCGCGATGTAGTGGACCATGCCCCGGCCCTTCTCCTCGTGGTAGTAGGAATAGAGCCAGACCGGCAGGTACATCGACAGCCACCGCGTGCCGCGCACCTCGAGCCGCTCGTGCTCCCAGCGCACGCCGCGGTTGTAGCCCGTGACGGACGGAGAGACCTGCGAACGCGCGATCGAGAGCAGCTGGTGCTCGAGCACGGGCTGGATCGCCGAGATGTCCTGATCGCGCTTCTCCGAGGTGAACCCGGTGAGATAGCCCGCGTTCCAGCGCACGGCGTTCTTCGTGTCGAACGGCAGGATCGTGTTGATCACGTTGTTCGTGTTGACGAAGGTGTTCATGTTGGCCCGCTCGGACGACGACTCGATGGTCAGATCGTCGACGGTGAAATCGACGTGCCGCTGCACCTGGTACACGTCGGCGTCGTAGAAGGTCTCCTTGTCCTCCCCGCTCCCGCGCGTGTAGGTGCGCACCAGCACTTCGCCGTGCCCCCAGACGTCGGCGCCGGCGTTGCCGTCGACCACCATGTAGGGCAGGTACACGCCGACGACGTTCTCGGGCGTGAACTCCCGCAGGAACCTCCGGTTGGCGAAGATGCGCCGCTTCCCCGCGAAGGCGCGGATCGCGGCGACCGCCTGCTCATGGGTCAGCGCGAACGGCAGCACCGCGTCGGGCACGGCGCCGTTCGGCACCTGCTCGTTGATGGTCAGGATGTGCCGGCACCAGTGGCAGCGCGCCGACATCGCCTGCGCGGTGTTCACGACGACCTCGGAGCCGCAGCCCCCGCACTTCAGCGTCACGACGTCGTCGACGGAGCCGTCGATGTCGGCGGCTCCGCTCCCGATCGTCGTGCCGCTCAGCTCGGAGAGCGGCGCCTCCGCGAAGACCTGCCCCTCGATCGCCGACTCCGCCCACTCATGGCGGCAGAAGAGGCAGATGAGCATGCCGGTCGCAGGGCGCAGCTGGATCTCGGTCGAACCGCACTTCGGGCATCGGTTGACGCCGTCCCGCAGACGCTCGTTCTCGGTGCCGACCGGATCGGTGCTCGCGGCGGGCTCGACCGGCACGGGTGACGGTTCGCCCTGCGGCATCGCCGGGGAGTCGTTCATCCGTCGGCCGTTCAGATGCCGAGGGCCTTCGCCTTGGCGGCGTCGTAGTCCTCCTGCGTGATGAGGCCCGCGTCGAGCATCTCCTTGAACTTCGCGAGCTTCGCCATCGGATCCTCCGCACCGGGCTCTGCCGCGGCGGCCGGGGCCGCAGCTGCGGGAGCCGCAGCGGGCGCCCCGCTCTGCGCGC
>NZ_JBHSRW010000082.1:0-9789 GCF_042659205.1 Leucobacter soli | reverse complement strand
GGTGCCGGCGGCGGTGCCGCCGTCGCGGGCGGGCTCTTCCGCATCGGCACCGAGGGCGGCGACGCCGCGGCCCTGCTCGATCCGCACAAGTCGTTCGGCGACCGCATGAACTCGTTCATCTGCGCCTCGTTCTACGAGCAGATCAACATCATCGGCAACTCGGGCAGCATCACGAACGTACTGGCCGAGGAGCTGACCCCGAACGAGACCGGCGACGTCTGGACGCTGCGCATCAAGGAAGGGGTCGAGTTCCACCACGGCAAGACCCTCGACGCCGACGACGTGATCTTCTCGATCGAGCGCATCCTCGATCCCGAGCTGGGCGCCACCGCGCGCAGCCAGTTCACGCAGATCAAGACCATGAAGGCGCTCGACGCGAACACGGTCGAGCTCACCCTCAAATCCCCGATGAGCTGGTTCGACCTGAACATCGCGGACGGCGGCATCATGGGCCTGGTCCCCGTCGACTTCGACCTGGAGAACCCGGTCTCGACCGGCCCGTTCAAGCTGGTCGCGTACGACAAGAACGGCCTGGTCCAGTTCGAGCGCTTCGACAACTACCACGGCCAGGTGGCGTCGTTCGACGAGCTCGAGATCCACGGCATCGTCGACGACGACACCCGCATCAACGCGCTGCTCTCCGGCCAGCTCGACGCCGCCAAGATCCCGCCGATCCAGGCCGCCCGCGTCGAAGCGGGCACCGGCTACCTCACCACCGATGCCCCGACCAGCTACATCTTCCCGCTGACGATGAAGGTCAACGGCGACGGCCCGTTCTCGAACGTCGACGCGCGCCAGGCCATGCGCTACGCGATCGACCGCCAGCAGGTGCTCGACGCGGTCTACGGAGGCCGCGGCCGCGTCGCCTCCGACATCTACGGCGCGTTCGATCCGAACCTCGACACGAGCCTGCAGCGCTCCCAGGACCTGACCAAGGCGAAGGAGCTCGCCGAGAAGTCGGGCCTCACCACGGCCGGCACCATCCCTCTGACGGTCACGGCGAGCTACGAACCGCTCGCCAAGGTCATGGCCGAGAACGCCAAGGAGATCGGCGTCGACCTCCGGGTCGACGTGCTGCAGCCGGGCGAGTACTGGGCCGACAACCCGGGCGACAAGTGGGATTTCAGTGCGGAGGGCTTCCCCCTCACCCACGTCCTGCCGATGGCGGCTCTCGCGGACGGGCCGGAGCCCGGATTCAACATGACCGGCTTCTCGGACGACGAGTTCAACGAGGCCTTCGAGCAGGCGTCGCTTACCATGGATCCGGACGAGCAGGCCGCGGCAGTCAAGCGGCTGCAGGAGATCCAGTTCGAGCGCGGCGGCTTCATCGTTCCCGTCTACACCAACACCGTGTACGGCTACAACGAGAAGGTCGTCGGCATGATCGAGGAGGACGCGTCGGGCCTCGGCATCAACCGCTCGTTCAACTCGCTCGCATTCGCCGAGTGAGCGATCCGAACGCTCGGCGATAGGCGGAACGGCGGTGCGCGCCGGGGCTGAGCAGCCCGGCGCGCACCGCCGTTCCCCGGAAGGAAGGCAGACATGTCTACAGAGGCGCTCACCCTCTCCCGCGGCAGCGGCGGAGGCGGAACGAAGGAGTTCCTGAAGCGGTACCGGTGGATCGGGGGGCGGCTGCTCGTCAGCCTGCTCATCATGTTCATCGTGTCGCTCCTCATCTTCCTGGTCACGATGGTGCTGCCGGGCGACGCCGCGGCGGTCGTGCTCGGCGCCGACGCGCGGCCGGGTCAAGTCGAGATCCTGCGCGAGCAGATGGGGCTGAACCTGCCGATCTGGCAGCAGTACGCGAACTGGATCGGCGGGGTGCTCAGCGGCGACCTCGGCAACTCGCTCACCTCGGGCGACGCGATCGGCCCGACGATCGCGTTCCGCGCATCGAACACCTTCACCCTGATGATCTGCGCGGCCGTGATCGGACTGCCCCTCGCCTTCATCATGGGCGTGCTGGCAGCGGTGAAGCCGAAGGGCTTCATGGACGGCTTCGTGAACATCATCTCGGTGATCATCGCGAGCCTGCCCGAGTTCGTGATCGGGATCCTCCTGATCCTGCTGCTCTCGCTCGGACTCTTCCACGTCCTGCCTGCCACGTCGCCCATCGCGCCGGGCGCCGGGCCGTTCGCCGACCCGGTCCTGCTCATCCTCCCGGTGCTCACGCTCGTCATCGCGCTGCTGCCCTACACCTCGCGCCAGATGCGCGCCTCGATGCTCGAAGTGCTCGACTCGGAGTACGTGCTCATGGCCGAGGTGAAGGGACTGCCGCGGCGGCTCGTGATCTTCCGGCACGCTCTCCGCAACGCGATCATCCCCGGTATCCAGGCGATCGCGCTCTCCTTCGCCTTCCTGCTCGGCGGCACCGTGATCATCGAGTACCTCTTCAACTATCCGGGGCTCGGCTCGGCGCTGACGCAGGGGGTGGAGCGCCGCGACATCCCGACGATCCAGGCCATCGTGCTGATCTTCTCGGCCGGGATCATCCTGTTCAACCTGCTCGCCGACATCTTCACGGTGCTCGCGACCCCGAAACTGAGGACGAAATGACCACGGTACAGATGGCCCTCACCGGGTCGGGCCGGCGCCGCGGGACGACGCCGATCCTGCGCCGCGCCCTGGGCGATGTGCGGATCCTCATCGGTGCGATCCTGGTGCTCCTCGTCGTCCTGCTGGCCTTCGTCGGCCCCTTCATCGCGCCGCACGACTACGGCACCTATGTCGCCGCGCCCTTCAGCCCGCCGAGCGCGGAGACGCCGCTCGGCACCGACGTCTCCGGCTACGACGTGCTCTCGCGGGTGCTCCACGGCGGCCGCACCGTCGTGATCATGTCGGTGCTCGCCGCGTTCCTCGGCATGTGCATCGGTGTGCCGCTCGGCCTGCTCGCCGCCTACCGGCGCGGCTGGTTCGACGAGATCCTCATGCGCGCCACCGACGTCATGATGTCGTTCCCGCACATCGTGTTCACCCTCTTGATCGTCACGATCTTCGGGCACGACCTCTGGTTGCTCGTCGTGGTCGTGGGAATCAGTCACAGCCCGCAGATCCTCCGCGTCACCCGGGCGGTCGCGCTCGAGGTCGCCGAGCGGGAGTTCGTCGAGTACGCGGAGGCGCTCGGCGCGTCGACCTGGCGCGTGGTGCGCACCCAGGTGCTGCCGAACATCGTGCCGACGCTCGCGGTCGAGTTCGGCCTGCGGATCGTCTGGTCGGTCGCGGCGCTCGCGAGCATCAGCGTGCTCGGCTTCGGCGTCTCCGCGCCGATGGCCGACTGGGGGCTGATGGTCAACGAGAACAAGTCCTACCTCGCCATGCAGCCGTGGGGCGCCGTCGTGCCGCTGCTGCTGATCGCCGCGTTCGCGATCGGCACCAACCTCATCACCGACGGCTTCAGCCGCCTGATCGGAAGGAAGAAGGCCTGATGTCGGAGCATGGACTCGATGCAGGAGTCGAGGTCGAGGTCGAGGATCTCGTCATCGAGCTCGACGGGAACGGGCGCCGGATCGTCGACTCGGTGGGCTTCACGATCCGCGCGGGAGAGATCCTCGGCGTGGTCGGCGAATCGGGGTCGGGCAAGACCACGTCGGCGATGTCGCTGCTCGGTTTCGCCCGGCACGGCGCCACGATCACCGGTGGCCGGATAGTCGTCGCCGGGCACGATGTGCGGGCGCTGGACCCCGAGTCGCTGCGCCGACTGCGAGGGCGCACGGTCGCCTACGTGCCGCAGGATCCCCGCGCGGCGCTGAACCCCGCGATTCGGATCGGTGCGCAGATCGACGAAGTGCTGCGGACCTCCGGGGATCCCCGCTTCGAGAGTGCCGCGACGCGGGCCGAGTACGTGCAGCTGGCGCTCGACGACGTCGGTCTGCCGAGCGACGAGCCCTTCCTCCGCCGGTTCCCGCACCAGCTCTCGGGCGGTCAGCTGCAGCGCGTCGGCATCGCGATGGCGGTCGTGGCGAAGCCGCCCGTGCTGATCCTCGACGAGCCCACCACCGGCCTCGATGTGAAGACGCAGACTCGTGTTCTCGAGCTCGTGCGGCGCCTGTGCAGCGAGCACGGCATCGCCGGCCTGTACGTGACGCACGACCTGGCCGTGGTCGCGGACATCGCCGACCACGTCATCGTGATGAACGACGGCGAGATCGTCGAGTCGGGCCCGGTGGGGCAGGTGCTCAGCGCGCCGGAGCACGAGTACACGCGACGGCTGCTCGCCGCGGCGCCGGACGCCGCCAGCGGGTCGACCTGGCGCGACGAGCTGGGGTTGCCGTCCGCGGATCCCGGCGCGCGCGACGGCGACGGGCGCGGCGGGGAGGCTCCCGGCAGGGAGGTGCTCCGCGGCGAGGGTCTCGAGCTGCGCTACCGCTCGGTCGCCGTCGGTCACGACCTCGATTTCGAGGTGCGCCCGGGCGAGTGCGTCGCCGTCGTGGGGGAGTCGGGGTCCGGGAAGACCACGCTCTCGCGCGCGATCATCGGTCTGCATCCGAACTACTCCGGCCGGGTCAGCTGGGGCTCCGAGACGCTGAAGCCGAAGGCGCGCCGGCGCAGTCGGCGGAACGTGCGCGAGCTGCAGTACATCTTCCAGAGCCCGTTCAACTCGCTCAACCCGAAGCACACGATCGGCCAGTCCCTCGACTTCGCCTACGCGACGGTGCGCTCGGGCAGTGCCGAGGAGCGGCGCGCCGCCACCGAGGAGGCACTGGAGCTGGTCGGCCTGCGCCTCTCGGTGCTCGACCAGATGCCCAACGAGCTCTCGGGCGGCGAGCGGCAGCGCGTGGCGATCGCCCGCGCGCTGGTGGTCGACCCGAAGGTGCTGATCTGCGACGAGATCACCTCGGCCCTCGACGTGATCGTGCAGAAGCAGGTCGTCGAGGTCCTGCTCCGCCTGCAGGCGGAGCAGGAGGTGTCGATGCTGTTCGTCACTCACAACCTGGCGCTGGTGAAGCAGATCGCCGATCGGGTCATCGTGATGGAGTCGGGGAGGATCGTCGAGAGCGGCGCCACCGAGCAGGTCCTGGCCGATCCGCAGCACCCCTACACGCGCGAGCTGCTCGAGAACACCCTGTCGATCTCGGAGGCGCTCGCGAAGCGCTGAGGGCGGGCGTGCCCGGCGGGAGCTCCGCTCAGGAGGAGCCCCGCCCGGCCCGGCCTATCCGCGGATGGCGAAGGCGGTCATCTCGACCTTGAGCCCCGGCGTGGGGAAGGCGACGCCCAGTGTGGCGCGCCCGGGCCCGCGGCCGGGGTAGAACTCGCCCCAGACCTTCGCGACGGCGGGTGCGTCCGCGACATCGGCGACGTAGATGGTGATCGTGAGGACCTGCGACAGGCTGCTTCCGGCCTTCTCGAGCTCGACCTGGAAGTTGCGCATCACCTGGCGGGTCTGCTCCTCGGCGGAGCCGAGATTCAGCGTGCCGTCCTCCTGCTGCGGGATCTGGGTCATCACCAGGAGGCTCCCGTGGGCCGCTCCCATCGACAGGGGCAGATCGAGATGCTCCTTGCCGGGGATCGGGAGCCATTCCACGCTGTTCGTCACCATGCTGCTTCTCTCTTCTCTGGGGTGCTGGGCGTCGCCGGGCGGCAGGCGCTTCGGACCTCGGGTCCGCTCGGCTCTCCTGAGCGTAGGGGTGCGCATCGCGGCAGCGATGGGTCCGGCTGCGCCGTTCCGACCGCATGATTGTGCCGCTGCCCAGGGGCGGTTGCCGGGATGTCGACCGGGCCCGGATCCGTGCGCGGATCCGGGCCCCGGCCCGGACGGCTCAGGTGGTGAACCGGCCGCCCTGCGGCGTGAACCCCGCCTCGTGGAGCTGCATGGCGATCGTGAGGTTGACGAGCGTGCGCGTCGAGTCGATGTCGGTCTTGAGAATCTCCGCGATCTGGTTGAGGCGGTAGCGGATGGTGTTGCGGTGCATGAAGAACACCTCGGCCACGCGGACGACCTTGCGGTCGTGCTGGAGGTAGGCGCGGAGCGTGCTGAGGTAGTCGGTGCCGTAGCGTTCGTCGTACTCGATCAGCGGGGCAAGCAGGTGGGTGGACGCGGTGACCAGGCTCGCGGGGACGCGGCTCTGCGCGAGCAGCTGCGCGAGGTCGAGCGTTCCGCTGCGCTGGAGGCCGGGTCCGTTGGTCGACGCGGCCAGCGCCTGGAAGTAGGCGGCTCGGATCCCCCCGAGCGAGGCGAGTGCGCTGATCCCGACGGAGGCGGGCGTGCCGAGCTCTTCGAGCGCCTCCAGCAGTGTCGGCGCGAGCTCCTCGGCCACGTCGGCGTCCGGGATGATCATGACCATCGCGCCGCGGTAGGCGGTGCGCAGGAAGGGCGCGTGCAGCCGCCCTGCGACGGAGAATGTCTCCCACGGGGTCGTCGAGAGCTTGTCCGCGGGGGAGCGGCAGGAGCCGACCAGCACCTTCACCTCGTCCTCGACCGAGAGCCCCAGCGTCTGCAGGCGGCTCAGGATCTCTGCCGGTCGCGAGCGCTCGACCACGATGTCGTCCAGGACGTCGCGGAACAGGGCGCGCTCGCCCTCGGCCTTCGCCCCCATCCGCCGCAGCTCCATGGTGATCAGCTCTGCCGCCGACGCCAGGTCGGTGCGCATCCCCCCGGGCGCCTCGACGGAGAAGAACGCGATGATCGTGCCGGCGTCGTTCTTGATCGGGAACACGTGCAGCCCGTCGCCGGGGTGCTCCTTGGCGCCCGCCGCGAGTACCTCCTGGTACCCCCAGGAGACCTGCGCCGGGCGCGCTTCGATCGGTGCGCCGCCCATCGCGAAGACGGCGCTGCGCACGCCGAGATGCGTCTCGAGCGCGGTCAGGACGCCGCGCACCCCGGAATGGCTCGCTGCGCGGATCAGACGTTCGAGCAGGTCGCTCATCGATCCTCCCTCCCTCCGGTGGTCGATGTCGTGAGCGGTCGATGCCCCGACCGCCACGCGGCGGGTGCGCCGACTCGACTCTCACACTCTACGCAACGCCGTGTTGCAGAACTGTGAAGTCCCGAAGCCGCGAGGCGTCGAGGCTGCGCGGTGCGGGACATGGCAGAGTGGAGCGCGGAGGACGCGGCTTCGCCCGCCGCGATCCCGGGGCCGTGGACCCGCACAGCGAGGAGTGACATGCACCACCTGGTCGATGATATCGCCGCGAACCTGCGTCACCTGCGCGAGCGGGGCGGCTTCTCGCTCGCCGGGCTGTCGGCGGCATCCGGCATCGGCAAGACCACGCTCTCGCAGCTCGAGCTCGGCCACGGGAACCCGACGATCGGCACGCTCGAGGCGCTGGCGGAGGTGCTCGGGGTCGACACGGCGGAGCTGCTGACCCCGGTCCGGACCGCGCAGCGGCTGCTGGTGGTGCGGAGGGGGGAGGGCGTGGACGAGGCCGGATCCGGGACCGGGGGGAACCTTGTGCACACGCGACGGCTCGGCGCGCTGATGCTCGAGTTCCACCGCATCGAGTACGCCCCGGGAACGTTCACGACCTCGGCCAGTCACGGCGTCGGCGCGAGCGAGCACGTCCTCGTCTCGGCGGGGCGGATCACGGTCTCCGTCGACGGCGAGTCCGCCACGCTCGCGCCGGGGGACTTCGCGACGTTCCCCTCGGATCGCACGCACACCTGGAGCAACCTCGGAGACGTACCGGCCGAGTACTGGATCGCCGTCTCCCGAACCCGGCAGGACTGACGCGTCCGTACCGCACCGCCGCGCGCCGCTCGGGCGGCCCGAATCATGCTGTTCGCGCGTGTCGATTTAATGATACGCTAATATCAACAAACCGACACATTGGAGTGCTGCCATGTCCCTTGCGCCCGTCGCGGCGGTCTCTTCTGCGAGCGACCCGGATCGCCCGCTCGCCGAAGCCGTCAACGAGCACGACCTGACCCGCGACCCCTACCCGATCTTCGATCGGCTCCGGCAGGAGGCTCCGCTCCACTGGTACGAGCCGTTGGGCGCCTACCTCGTCACCCGCTGGGAGGATTGCGAGCGCGTCCTCCTGCACCCCGAGCGCTTCACCGGGCTCGAGGGCGGTCTCGGTCGCGCCCGGGGCGATCGGGTGTTCGGGACGCCGACGATCCTCGCCTCCAACGGCGAACTGCACAGGGGCCTCCGGCGGGCCGTCGACGGACCCCTGCGCCCCCGGGTGGTCCGGGACCACCTCGAGTCCGTGATCCGACCGGTCGTGAAACGTCGACTGGAGCGTCTGCTGGAACGCGCTTCGGCCGATCTGGTGGCCGAGTACTTCGAGCCGATCAGCGTCCGCTGTCTCGGCGACCTGCTCGGGCTGCAGGAGATCGACGACGACACCCTGCGCGACTGGTTCGCCGGAATGGTCTCGGGGCTCACGAACGAGTCGCTCGCCGAGGCCGGGTTCGCCCGTTCCGACGCGACGCGAGCGGACATCGCCCGCGTCGTCGCGCCGATGGTCGAGCGTCTGCGCGGCGAACCCGACGACACGGCGCTCTCGCACATGATCCACGGCGGGCGCGACGCGGGGGATCCGCGGACGCTGGAGGAGATCCTGCCGACCCTCGCCGTCTACATCACGGGCGGGATGCAGGAGCCCGGGCACGGCTGCGCCTCGGCGATGTACGGCCTGCTCGTCGAGCCCGAGCAGCTGCAGCGCGTGCGCGAGGACCCCGCCCTGGTGCTGCGTGCCGTCGAGGAGGGGATCCGCTGGATCTCGCCGATCGGGCATACCGAACGGCAGGTCGTCGAGGAGACCGAGCTGGGCGGAGTTCGCCTGCAGCCCGGTGACGCGGTCTACCTCATGCTGAGCGCCGCCAACCGCGATCCGGCGCAGTTCGCGGACCCCGAGCGCTTCGACATCGACCGCGAGAACCGCCGCCACATCGCGTTCGGCGGCGGCATGCACGTGTGCGCGGGCAACGCCTTCGGGCGGGCGATCATGCGCGTCGCGCTCGAGGAGCTCCTGGTCGCGGCGCCGGATCTCCGCCTGGAACCGGGCGCCGAGATCCCCGTCACCGGCTGGCACTTCCGGTCGCCCCGCCGCCTGCCGGTGCTCCTCTGAACGAAAGGATCCTCATGACGACCATCATCTTCACCCAGCCCGACGGCGGCGTCCGCCAGGAGGAGGCCGCCGCCGGCATGTCCGTGATGTGAGCGGCGGTCACGAACGGCGTGCCCGGCATCGTGGGGGAGTGCGGCGGGCAGGCGATGTGCGCCACGTGCCATGTCTACGTCGATCGCTACGCGGGGGCGGATCCGCCCGAGGTCGGCGAGGACGAAGACGAGATGCTCGACTGCACGTCGGAGGACCGACTGCCGAATTCGCGGCTCGGCTGCCAGCTGTTCGCCGGACCCGAGGTCGCGCGCATCGAGGTCACGCTGCCCGAGAGCCAGATCTGAGCCATGCCCGCAGAGCAGGAACGGATCGTGATCGTCGGCGACGGGCATGCTGGGGTGCAGCTCGCCGACTCCCTGCGCACCGAGGGATGGGTCGGAGCGATCACCCTCGTCGGTGAGGACCCCGACCATCCGTACCAGAAGCCGCCGCTCTCCAAGGAGCTCTCCGGCGGCGGCCGGCTGGAGCCGCTGCCGCTCCGCGGGCCGGAGTTCTTCGCCGAGCAGCGGATCGACCACCTCCGGCGCTGCCGCGTGACGGAGATCGACCGAGCAGCCCGCACGGTGCGTCTCGACGGCGACGAGCACCGCAGCACCGGACTGCGCTACGACCGGCTGATCCTCGCGACCGGAGCCGAGAACCGCGCCCTCGAGGTGCCGGGGTGCCGGATCGACGGGGTCGTCCAGTTGCGGACGCTGGCCGATGCGGCCGCGATCCATGCCCGGC
>NZ_JBHSRW010000081.1:0-10042 GCF_042659205.1 Leucobacter soli | reverse complement strand
GCGCTGCGAGCCGTTCCGCGGCCGAGGATCCGCCCCCGTCGACCCCGGTGGCGCCGGCAACCGCATCGGCTCCGGCAACCGCGTCAGGGCCTGCGACCGCATCGACGACCACGACGATGCCCGAGGTCGCAAGCCGCTCGAGCCCGTCCGCCCCCCATCCGAGGCGCACCTGATACGTCTGCTGCGAGCGTGAATCGGTCATGCCGTCAGCCTAGGCGGACTCGACGCGACGCGTGGCCCCGGCCGTTACCCGGCGTCATGAAGTCGACTCGATCGGGCCATGTCGGAGACGAGGCGTAGAATCGAACCATGGCATACGAGGTCGAGAAGTCCGAAGACGAATGGCGCGCAGAGCTCGGCGATGAGCAGTACGCGGTGCTGCGCCAGGCCGCGACGGAGCGCGCCTGGACCGGTGAGCTCCTGGACGAGGAGCGGTCAGGTCTCTACACCTGCGCCGGCTGCGGCAACGAGCTCTTCGTCAGCGGCACCAAGTTCGACTCGAACTGCGGCTGGCCCAGCTTCTACGAGTCGGTGCGCGAGGACGCGGTGGAGCTCCTCGAGGACGATTCGCACGGCATGGTGCGCACCGAGGTCCGTTGCGCACGCTGCGGTGGGCATCTGGGCCACGTCTTCCCCGACGGCTTCGGCACCCCCACCGGCAACCGCTACTGCATGAACTCGCTCTCGCTGAACTTCGAGCCCGAGAGCTGAGGCCGGATCGGGATCCGCGCGCCGGGCGATTGTGCGCGATCCTCAAGACGGCCGTGCCCGCGCACTTGGCCGCTGGCGCACGGCGTCACATCGCGCAACAATGCCTCGTCGAGCATGACCCGCCACGCGATTTTAGGTAGTTTCTGAGCATCGCTCCGCCGCAGCCGCGGTGCGAACGATCGCCTCAGAAGGGTCACATCATGTCAGCATCATCGTCGGCAGCGCGTCAGCAGATCAGACTCAACGCGTTCGACATGAACTGCGTCGCCCACTAGAGCTCGGGCCTCTGGCGGCACCCCTCCGATCAGTCGTGGCGCTACAAAGACATCGAGTACTGGCAGACGCTCGCCCGCATCGCCGAGCGCGGCCTCTTCGACAGCATCTTCGTCGCCGACGTGCTCGGCACCTACGACGTGTTCGGCGCGAATGACCTCGCGGCGATCCGCAACGGCGCCCAGGTGCCCGTCAACGACCCGGTGCAGCTGGCGGCGATCATGGCCGCCGCCACCGAGAACGTGGGCTTCGGCATCACCGCGGGCACGGCCTTCGAACACCCGATGCCCTTCGCCCGGCGACTCTCGACGCTCGACCACCTCACCAAGGGGCGCGTCGGCTGGAACATCGTGACCGGCTACCTGCCGTCGGCCGCCCGCAATCTGGGGCAGGACGACCAGCTCGAGCACGACCAGCGCTATGACCACGCAGACGAGTACCTCGAGGTCATCTACAAGCTGCTCGAGGGCTCGTGGGAGGATGACGCGGTGGTGCGGGATCGCGAGCGCGGCGTCTTCACCGAACCCGAGAAGGTGCACCACATCGGGCACCACGGCACGCACTTCAAGGTGCCGGGCATCCACCTCTCCGAGCCATCGCTGCAGCGCACGCCGCTGCTGTTCCAGGCGGGCGCCTCGCCGCGAGGCATCCAGTTCGCGGCGCGGCACGCCGAGGCGATCTTCATCGCCTCGCCCACCAACGCCGTGGCGAAGCAGAGCGTCCACGCGATCCGCCGCGCGCTCGTCGAGGCCGGCCGCTCCCCCGACGCGGCGAAGATCTACCTGCTGCTCACCGTCATCACCGACGAGACCGATGCGCTGGCCGAGGCCAAGCACCGCGACTACCTGCAGTACGTGAGCCCGGAGGGTGCGCTCACGTTCCTCTCGGGCTGGATGGGCGTCGACCTGTCGAAGTACGAGCTCGACGAGCCGCTCGGCAACGTCGAGAGCAACGCGATCCAGTCGACGGTCGCCGCCTTCCAGGCCGACAACCCCGAGGGGCGCGCGTGGACGGTTCGCGACATGGTCGAGTGGAACGGCATCGCCGGCCTCGGCGCGACCATCGTCGGCTCGGGGTCCACCATCGCCGATCAGATGCAGCGCATCGTCGCCGAGACCGGCGTCGACGGCTTCAACCTCGCCTACGCGGTCACGCCCGGCACCTTCGAGGACGTGGTCGAGTTCGTCGTGCCCGAGCTGCAGCGGCGCGGTGTCTACCACACCGAGTACGCGCCCGGCACGCTGCGCAACAAGCTCTTCGGCGCCGGCGATCGGCTGCCAGCGAACCACCGCGGATCCCTCTACCGGGTCGGCGGACCGCTCTCGACGATCGACGACAGCATCCGCGAAGCGGCCTTCACCTTCGCATAGGCCGCTCAGTGCCGCCCGGCGTGATCCTGCGCAGCATCACGCCGGCCACGGCGTGGCGCGGCGGGCTCGGTCTCCGAAGTTGTCGAGGGCTGCGAGCACCTCGGGTGCATGCCAGATGCGGTTGCGTCGGTAATCGTTCGTCTGTTCCAAGACTTCGTGCTCGACCAGCGAGTCGATCGCGGCCTGCGCGGCGGTCTCCGAGACGCCGAGTTCGGCGGCAACGGTCTTGGTGTTGATAACCGGCTGCTTCAGCAGCAGATCCCAGAGGCGCGACGCGGTAGATCCTGCCCGTGCAGGGACTCGGGCTCTCCAGCCATCGGAGATCGCTCGGAGGTCGCTCACCAATTGCCGCCCGTTGCCGACAGCACGGAAGGCGGCGTCGGAGAGCGCGTCGATGATGGCGGCCGGGTCACCGCGGCGGTAAGCGGTGAGCGAGTCGAAGTACCGTTCGGTGCTGCCGAGAAGTCCGGCCGAGACCGGGACGGCGACATTACGGGTGATCTCACCGGAACGGAGCATGCTCTGAATGAGCGCACGGCCTGTGCGACCGTTGCCGTCCGGGAACGGGTGGATCGTTTCGAACTGGGCGTGCGCGATCGCGACGTGCACGAGCACCGGGAGGTCGGTGCGGCTGCAGAACTGGATGAGGTCTGCCATGAGTGCAGGCACGCGGTCGTGGTGCGGCGGCACGAACGACGCCGAGTGGGGAGAGAAACTGCCGCCACCGATCCACACCTGCTGGTCGCGGAAACGGCCGGTGTGCTCGGGGGCGTTGTCTCCCAGCAATGCCTTCTGCATCGAGATGATCGACTCCTCGTTGATCTCGAAGGCGAGATCAAGCGCAGCATTCATGGCGCGCACATTCGCCACGACCATGCGGGCGTTGCCGGAGGATGCGGCATTGAGCTCCGCGAGCGCGACCTGCTTGGCGCTCGAGGTCAGGTTCTCCACCTCCGAACTGGAAGCTGATTCCGTTCTCAACAGGATGGATGCGAAGGGTGCCGCAATAACGCCGACCTCGGTGTCGAAGCGTGTGAGTTCTCGACCGGCATCGTCAGCGACGGCGAGCACATCGGCCTCGAGACGCAACACAGCATCTGCGATGAACGGTGGTACGGCGGCGGCATAGTCGCCGCGAGCGAGCATCCGCTGACGCCGCGAGACGATCACGTCTCCATCGCTTCCCTGCCACGGTCGCTGCTCGAATCCCGTCGCCGGCCACCCCATCGAGCGCGCTAGGTTCGATGTTCCCTCATTCGCCTGTGCCACGATTTCATCATACCTCAGGTTAAGTAAATAACCTTTGGTAATGAGCCATAATGCATCACTCCTCTGAGGCGCAGACGGCAGGCGGCATGGCCGGCCTCGTAGACATCTGAGAATCATGAGGCACCACGAGGGCATACAGCCTTCCGCTCATGGTGCACGAGTGATCTCGCGCACCCCGGCGAGAAATGGGACTACGCCCAGCGTCCGGATCGCCGGAACCCGCATCAGCCTTTTTGCTGATCCTGGTTTCATCCTCTTCTGCGATGTTCAGGACTGCGCTGCCTGGTGAAGTTGGTGCCATGGCAGTTTCTCGCACTCGCAGCCCCTTCTCCGACCGGCTGACGTCGCGCGGCGGGGCGTGGGTATCGCTCGCTCTCGTCTTGTTGATCATGGTCGCCCTGTTCGGCGTGTTCGGGTCGGCGAAAGCTCCGGCACGAAACGATCAGGCGCCAGCGGATGCGGAGTCCACGCGCACGAGCGAGTTGCTGGCGAAGTTCCCGGATGCGGATCGTCAGTCCGTGCTCGTCGTCGCGTCCCGCGATGACGGCGCAGAGCTCTCCAAGGGCGAGATCGAGAGCCTGGGCGATCTCCTTCCGGTGCTCGATGCCCACGCCGATGCCGACTCGAACGGACCGACGGTCAGCGAGGACGGGAAGGCTGCGGTCCTGATCACTCCGATCAAGGTCGGTGAGACGAACACGGACACGGCCGCGGTGATCAAGGAGCTGCGCACGGATATCGCCGACCGCACACCAGCGGGGATGTCCTTGCTGCTGACCGGTGGGCCGGCGTTCGGCGCGGATGTGGCGGCCGCGTTCGAGGGCGCTGACTTCACGCTGCTGCTGGTGACGATCCTGATCGTCGCGATCCTCCTCATCGCCACTTATCGGTCGCCGGTGCTGTGGCTGATCCCGCTCGTCGCCGTCGGGCTCGCGGACGGGCTCGCGGGCCGCCTCACCGCCGCAGCCGGGGCGGCGTGGAATCTGCAGTTCGATGCGGGCATCATCAGTGTGCTCGTGTTCGGCGCGGGCACCAATTACGCGCTTCTGCTGATCTCCCGGTACCGGGAAGAGCTCCAATCGACGGAGGACCACCGGCAGGCGCTCGGCACGGCGTGGCGGAAGACTCTTCCTGCGATCCTGGCCTCGAACGTCACGGTCGTGCTCGCTTTGCTGACGCTCGTGCTCGCGGTGATTCCCGGCACGCACGGGCTCGGGATCTCCTCGGCGATCGGGCTGCTGATCGCTCTCGCCGCGGCGCTGTTCCTGCTGCCGCCGTTGCTGGCGGTGTGCGGACGGAAGGTGTTCTGGCCGTTCGTGCCCCGACCGGGCGAGGCGGGACGGCAGGGCGGCGCGTGGAGGAGGATCGCGACGGGTGTCCTGCGACGTCCGGTTGCGAGTCTCCTCGCCGGGGTGGCGCTGCTCGCGGTGATGGCCACCGGCCTGTTCGGGACGTCGGTCGGGCTCGACCAGATCGAGAAGTTCCGGGTGCAGTCCGAGTCCGCGACGGGGCTGGAAGTCCTGTCGGATCATTTCCCGCCCGGTGAGGCGCAGCCGATCTTCATCGTCGCGAACAGCGCGGAGGCCGGTGCCGTGGTCGCTGCGGCGAACGACGTGGAGGGCGTAGTCCGCGCCCACCCGGTCGGCGCCACGGACGATGATTCGCTCACGAAGATCATGGTGACCAGCGAGTACGTGCCGAGCACCGAGGAGAGCCTCACCCAGATTTCCGAGCTGCGCGACGCGGTGCACGAGGTGCCGGGCGCGGATGCGGTCGTAGGCGGTGCGGTCGCCACCGATCTCGACGCGCGCGCCGGGAACCGAGCAGACCTGTGGCTGATCGCACCGCTCGTGCTCGCAGTGAGCTTCCTCGTGCTCCTGATCCTGCTGCGCTCCCTGATCGCTCCGGTGCTGCTGTTGGCCGTGAACCTCACCAGCTCGGTCGCCGCGATCGGTGCCGGCGCGTGGTCGAGCCGAACGCTGTTCGGCCAGCAAGCGCTCGATCTGCAGGTGCCGCTGCTCGCCTTCCTGTTCCTCGTCGCCCTCGGCATCGACTACACGATCTTCCTCGTGCACCGCGCACGCGCCGAAGCCGCGGTCCATGGAACGCGGGAGGGGATGGTCGAAGCGGTTGCCCATACCGGCAGCGTGATCACGAGCGCCGGAATCGTCCTCGCGGCCGTGTTCGCCGCGCTCGGCGTGCTGCCGCTGGTCACCCTCGGACAGCTCGGCCTGATCGTGGGCGTGGGCGTGATCGTCGACACACTGGTGGCGCGCACGGTGATCGTGCCGGCGATCTTCGCACTCGTCGGCGACCGCATCTGGTGGCCCGGAAAACCGGGCTTGGGAGAATTGACGCATGAACGTCGTGAACGCGCCACTGACGCGCACTGACCAGGTGGGGCCGGTGACCGCCGGCCCCACCGTGCGAGCGATGGAGATCGGCCAGCACCTCATCGCCGCCGTCCTCACCCTGATCGGAGTCATCCGCGCCAGCGGCGACGACACCCCGGCACCGGCGGCGATCGTCGCGGGACTCGCGATCCTCGCCTGGCACACGGCCGGCACGGTCCTGCCGTCCCGCACCCGTTCCCGACGGATCGTCGTATGGTGGCTGGTCGGATTCGCAGTGATCTGGGGCGCGGCCGTCGCGGTGTCTGCGGAATTCGTCTGGATCGCGTTCCTGCTCTGGCTGCTCGCCGGGCATCTGCTCCCCATTGCGTGGGGGCTGCTGTTCTCCGGGCTGGTGCTCGCGGTGGTGGTCATCGCCCCGATCCTGCATCACGGCGCCACGAGCTACGCGAACGTGTTCGGGCCGCTCATCGGCGGGATCTTCGCATTCGGGATCTCCCGCGGCTACCTCCAGCTCCTGCGAGATGCGGCGGAACGCGAGCGCCTAGTGGACTCCCTCACGAGAGCACAGCGGGAGATGGCCGATCTGCAGGACGAGCTCGCTCTCGTCCAGCGCGAATCGGGCGCGGTCGCCGAGCGCACCCGCATTTCCCGCGACATCCACGACACGATCGCGCAGTCGCTCTCCTCTATCCGGCTCCTCGCCCACGCCGGAGCCGGCCGCACGGAGGACGCCGACGCGGTGCGGACCCTCGAACAGGTCGAGACACTGGCGGGCGACGGCCTCGCCGATGTGCGGCGCATCGTCGCCGCGCTCGCGCCCGCCGAGCTCGAAGACAATGCCCTCGCCGCAGCGCTCACGCGCATGCTCGACCGTGCCCGGGACGAAACAGGCCTGCGCACCGAGTTGCACGTCGACGAGGGACTGCCCGCCCTCACCACCGAGGTCGAGGTCGCGCTGCTGCGTACCGCCCAATCCGCGCTCGCGAACGTGCGCCTGCATGCGGACGCCACCCGGGTCGTGATGAGCCTGATCGACTCGGGCTCGTCGGTGCGGCTCGACCTCATCGACGACGGCGCCGGGTTCGACATCCACGCATGGGAACAGGCCTCGGAAGCCGGGTCCGGATCGTCGAGCTACGGACTCAAATTCATGCGCGCACGACTGCGGGAGCTCGGCGGCGGCCTCGATGTCGAAAGCACGCCGGGCGAGGGCACCGCGATCTCGGTGCATCTCCCGATCCACCGCACCACCACGACGCAGGCCTCCGGCAGTGAGCCGACTGCAGAGGAGACGAAATGACCACCACCGTGCTGCTCGTCGACGACCACCCCGTCGTCCGCAGCGGACTCCGCGCCGTCCTCGACACCGACACCGTGCACGTCGTCGGCGAAGCCGCAACCGGTGAAGAGGCCATCACCCTCGCCGCTCACCTCCACCCCGACGTCGTGCTCTGCGACCTCCGCCTCGGGACCGGCATCGACGGCATCCAGACCACCGCCGCACTCCGCGCCCTCGACCCGGCCCCGGTCGTGCTCATCCTCACGACCTTCGACCGCGACACCGAGATCCTCGGCGCGATCGAAGCCGGTGCCGCCGGCTACCTCCTCAAAGACGTCGCACCCGAGGCGATCATCGAGGGCATCAGCCGTGCGGCCGGGGGCGACATGGTCCTCGCCCCCGACCTCGCAGGTCGACTCCTCCAGGGCATGCGCAACCCGCTGCCGCGCCTCACCGACCGGGAACTCGAGGTCCTGCGCCTCATGTCAACGGGGGCGGCGAACAAGGACATCGCACGCACCCTGTTCGTCACCGAGGCAACCGTGAAGAGCCACATTGCGCACATCTTCACCAAGCTCGACGTCGACAGCCGATCCCGGGCGATCCACCTCGCCCACGAGACCGGCCTTATCTAACCCCGCAGATCTCACCCTTCGTTCGACCGGTCGCACCGTTACACAGCAGGAGGTTCATCACCAGTGACCAAGAAGAAGCAATCTCAGGGCGTCAGCCCGCGCACGCTCTTTCGGAGCTTCGCGATCGCCGAGATGTTCACGTGGGCAGGCCTCATCGCCGCGCTGATCCTTCGCGCACTGGAGGTCGTCAACATCGTGCCGATCGCTGGAGGCATCCACGGATTCGTCTTCCTGTGCTACTCGGCAACGACGATCTTCGTATGGGTGAACCAGCGATGGCGACTCTCCCTCGGCCTCACCGGGCTGCTGTTGGCGATCGTTCCGTTCGCCACCGTGCCCTTCGAGATCACGGTAGAGAGAAAAGGACTGCTCGCCGGCGACTGGCGACTTGCATCAGGCGGAGAGACACCGCACGGTTTCATCGAGAACGTGCAAGCCTGGGTGCTCCGGCATGTCATTCTCTCGATCGCTGTGCTGATCGTCTTCGTCACCGGGCTTTTCCTCACCCTGCTTTGGGCGGGTCCGCCTGTGCCTCGCGGATGAATCACCCAAACGGGAACATGCAGCTTCAAGTCGTGCACGGCACCAGCGGGTGCACGAGTGATCTCGTGTGCCTCAGCGAGGAAAAGCACGCCCTCGTGAACTCGGGGCGATGCGAGAAAACGCGAACCCCTGAATTTCCGCGGAAAATCAGGGGTTTTATGGCTGGGATACCAGGACTCGAACCTAGAATGACGGTACCAGAAACCGTAGTGTTGCCAATTACACCATATCCCAAGGGTGGCAGTCCGATACTCCGAGGAACATCGGCACCGAGAGACTAGTTTAGCGGGCTAATGTCGAGAATCCCAAAACGGGCCGGCAACGAGTGGCGAATCGCTTCCGAGTCGCCGATCCGCAGGGTCGCCATCAGCCGGCGGACGCGGACACCGGCTCCGCGCCGCGCCCGTCGAGGGCGTCGATGTAGCGCAGCACGATCCCCTCGCGCAGCGCCCAGGGCGAGATCGTGAGCGTCTCGACGTCGAACACCTTCATCGCCGTGCGCAGCACAACGGCGCCCGCCATCAGCTGGTACCCGCGCTCCGGCGTCACTCCCGGCAGGTACTCGCGGACGCTCCCGGGCATCTCGCGCAGCGACGGCTCCCACTCGCGGAGCCCGACGTAGTGCAGCGGCGCGAGGTCTCCCGTCTCGGGATCCGGCGGGCCGCCGATCAGCCGCGCGAGCGAGCGGATCGTCTTCGACGTCCCGACCACGCGCTTCGGCCGGGGTCGATCCGCGAAGAGCTCGTCGCGCACCCGAGTGAACTCGGCCCTGGCGTGCGCGCGGAGCCGCGACACCGCCTCGCGCGGCGGCGGATCCTCTACGAGGAAGTTGATCGTGGACCGCCCCGCACCGAGCGGCAGCGACACCTGCACGTCGGGGTACTCGTCGGCGCCCTGCGCGATCTCGAACGACCCGCCGCCGATGTCGAAGAGCAGCACCTCCCCCGCCGACCAGCCCAGCCAGCGTCGTACCGCGAGCATCGTGATCCGTGCCTCGTCCTCGCCGGACAGGACGCGCAACGAGACGCCGGCCTCGCGTTCGATCCGCGCGAGCACATCCTCGCCGTTCGCCGCCTCCCGTATCGCCGAGGTCGCCGTCGCGATCATGTCGTCGACGCCGATCTGCGCCACCATCGCGACCGCCTCGCGCACGGCCGAGACGATGCGCTGCACGCCCTCCTCGACGATCGCGCCGTCGGCATCGAGGTAGCGCATGAGCCGCAGGATCGAGCGCTGCGAGTGGTACGGCACCGGGCTGGCGCCCGGGTGCGCGTCGACCACCAGCAGGTGCACGGTGTTGGATCCGACGTCGATCACTCCGAGGCGCATGGGGAGATCCTACAAGGTGCCCTACGCTGATCCCATGTCAGGAACGCCGGCACGGCAGCACGATCAGGATCCGCTCGCGCTCTTCGCGATCGACGCATCGGCGCCGACCCCGCCCTTCCGGCAGCTGCACGAGCAGGTGGTCTCGGCCGTCGCCGACGGACGCCTGCTGCCGGGTACGCGCCTGCCCACCGTGCGAGCCCTCGCCGCGCACCTCGGGCTCGCGGTGAACACCGTCGCGGGCGCCTACCGTTCGCTCGAGGCCGCCGGTGTAGTCGAAGG
>NZ_JBHSRW010000080.1:0-10066 GCF_042659205.1 Leucobacter soli | reverse complement strand
GCCCTCGAGGCTGCCGCTGCGCTCGCCCTCGAGGGCGTCCGCGTCGACGCGGTGACCGACCTCGAGGGAGCCGTCCGCGAGGCGGACGTCGTGACGACGGTCACGGGGGCCCCGGAGCCGATCCTGCGCGACGAATGGCTCGCTCCCGGAACGCTGCTCAACGCGATCGGCTCGAGCACGCCGCGCGTCTGCGAGGTGCCCGAGGCGACGATCCGCAGCGCGTTCCTCGTCGCCGACGACCCCGACGCCGCGCTCGCCCTCTCCGGAGAACTCTCCCGGCTCGCCCCGCCCGTGCCGCGCCCCCGATCGCTCGGCTCGCTGCTCCGATCGGGATCGCTCCCCGTCGAGTGCGAGAGCCGCCGGATCGTGTTCAAATCGGTCGGCGTCCCGCTCCAGGATCTGGCCCTCGCGTCCGCGCTCCATGAAGCGGCGCGCCAGGAGACGGGGATCTCCCCGTGAATGAGCACCGCTCGGGCGAGCGGATCGTTCGGCGATGACCGGCGGGGCTGCGCTGCAGGTGCAGGATGCGGCGCTCGCTGCACAGCGCGGCCGCACCGAGAGTTCTAGCGTGAAAAGCGAATCACCGAACACTGAGGAGAGGATCCGACGATGACCGATTCGCAGCCCGTGCTGCCGTACACCGGCGACGAGTATCTGGAGAGCCTGCGCGACGGGCGCAGCGTCTACATCTACGGGCAGAACGTGACGGATGTGACCACGCATCCGGCCTTCCGCAACTCCGCGCGCATGATCGCGCGGATGTACGACGCCCTGCACGCCGACGACGCCGCGGAGCGCGGGCTTGTCGTGCCGACCGACACCGGGAACGGCGGATTCACCCATCCCTTCTTTCGGGCGCCCAAGTCGGCCGAGGACCTGATCGCCTCCCGCGACGCGATCGCCGAGTGGGCGCGCGTCTCCCACGGCTGGATGGGGCGTTCCCCCGACTACAAGGCGACCTTCCTCGGCACGCTCGGCGTCAACCACGAGTACTACGCGCCGTTCGCGGAGAACGCCCGCCGCTGGTACCGGGAGTCGCAGGAGCGCGTGCTCTTCTGGAACCACGCGATCGTGAATCCGCCCATCGATCGCGATCTGCCGCCGGACGAGGTCGGCAACGTGGCGGTGCACGCGGTGCGCGAGACCGACGCCGGCATCTACCTCTCGGGCGCGAAGGTCGTCGCGACGAGCGCCGCCATCTCGAACGTGAACTTCATCGCCTACGCCGGGCCCCCGCTGAAGGACCCGCGCTACGCGGTCGTCTGCGCCATCCCGATGGACACTCCCGGCCTCAAGCTGATCTGCCGGCAGTCGTACTCCGTCGCCGCCCAGGCCGCGGGCACGCCCTTCGACTACCCGCTCTCCTCCCGGCTGGACGAGAACGACGCGATCCTCGTGCTCGACGAGGTGTTCGTGCCGTGGGAGAACGTCTTCGCCTACGGCGACACCGAGAAGGTCTCCGGCTTCCTTTCGCAGTCGGGCATCGACAACCGGATCATGCTGCAGGGCTGCACCCGCCTGGCGGTGAAGCTCGACTTCCTCGCCGGCGTCTACATGAAGTCGTTGAAGATGACGGGGGCCGGCGAGTTCCGCGGAGTGCAGGCACGGCTCGGCGAGATCCTGGCCATCCGCAACCTGATGTGGAGCACCACGGAGTCGATGATCCGCAACCCCGACCCGTGGCTGGACGGTCACGTGCAGCCGAATCGGCTGGCCGGCACCGTGTACAGCTGGTTCGCCGTGTCGCAGCACTCGCGCATCCGCGAGATCGTGCAGGAGGATCTCGGCTCCGCCCTGATCTACCTCCCGTCGCACGCGGAGGACTTCGCGAACGAGGAGCTGCGGCCGTATCTGGACCAGTACGTGCGCGGCTCGCGCGGCGCCGACTCCGTCGAGCGCGTCAAGGTGCTCAAGGCGATGTGGGACGCGACCGGGAGCGAGTTCGCGAGCCGGCACGAGCTCTACGAGCGGAACTATCAGGGGACCCGCGAGAACGCGCGCATCAAGATCCTGAAGGAGATGGAGCGGCGAGGCGACGTCGAGCGCCTGATCGGTCTCGCAGACGAGTTCCTCGCGGGCTACGATCTCAATGGATGGACCTCCGACGACCTCTTCGACGGGAAGGACGTCTCGGTCGTCCACGGGCTCGCGGGCACCGACTGACCGCTGATCGACGGAGGCAGATGAGGAGAGACGTCGCCTACTTCCCCCCGCGGGAGTACCGCGATCCCAGAGCTTGGGCGATCGCCGCACCGCGCCTGATCCAGGCGGCGGCGATCGCCCCCTTCGGCGCGGGCGAGGGGTTCCGGTTGCGCGCCGAGGCGGCCTCGCTGGGCGGGATCCGCCTCGCCCATCTGGAGTCGGGCCCCTACGTGCACGAGCGCGCCGGAAAGTCCGCCGAGTCCTCCGAACCCAGCTTCACGCTGACGCTCCAGCGGCGGGGCGTCAGCCGCATCGAGCAGGGCGGTCGCACGATCGAGCTCGCCCCCGACGATTTCACGATCACGGACTCCTCGCGGCCGTACCGGCGGGAGTACCCGACCGAGAACACCGTGCTCGTCATCCTCTTCCCGCAGCGGATGCTCGCGATCCCGCCCCGCTCGCTCGCGCATCTGGTCGGCACCTCCCTCTCCGGGAGGGAGGGGCTCGGCGCCATCGCCTCGCGGCTCCTGGGCGGGGTCGCCGACCATCTGGCGGCGCTGCGCGAACCGCTCGGGCTCGCCATGGTCGACTCGGTGCTCGACGTCGTGTCGACGCTGCTCGCGGCTCGCGCGCTCGGGGACGATCAGGCGGATGCTCCGGTCTGGCAGCTGCTCGAGATCCGCGACTACATCATGGACCACCTCGACGATCCCGAGCTCGCGCCGGCGAGCATCGCTCGGGCCAACTTCATTTCCGAACGCCGGCTGCACCACCTGTTCCAGGGATCGGGAAGCACCGTCGGCGCCTGGATCCGCGGCCGCCGACTCGAGATGTGCCGCCGGGATCTCACCGACCCCGCCGCCGCCTCGCGCACCGTTCGCGAGGTCGGAGAGCAGTGGGGATTCACCAACCAGACGCATTTCGCGCGCGCGTTCCGAGCGGCCTACGGCTGCTCGCCGAGCGAGGCGCGGGCCGCCGGTACGATCGCGCACGAGGGGGAATTCGAGCTATGACCAGGGACATCACCTATTTCCCTCCGCGGGAGTACCGGGATGCCAGAGCCTGGGCACTGGCATCGGACCAGCTGTTCCAGACCACGCCGATCGTCCCCTCGGACACCGCCGGGAGTTTTCGGCTCCGCGCCGAGATGATGAAGCTCGGTCGCGTGCGGCTCGCGCACCTGGAATCGGGGCCGTATCTCAACGAGCGGTTCCCCGTCGAGGGCCAGCAGGTGGACCCGATGTTCATCCTCGACCTGCAGCGCGTCGGTCGCAGCCGAATCGAGCAGCACGGGCAGATCACCGAGATCGGGCCGGGCGACTTCTCGATCACGGACGCGTCGCGACCCTATCGCCGGGAGTACCTGGAGGCCAGGAACCAGGTGCTGGTGATCCAGTTCCCGCAGCAGATGCTCACGCTGCCGCCGCGCGCGCTCGCCCACATCCTCGGCACCTCGTTCTCGGGGAGCGCGGGGCTCGCGGCCATCATGTCGCGGTTCCTCGACGGCATCGCCGACAACCTCGCCGCCCTCCAGGAACCCCTCGGCCTCACCATGATCGATTCCGTCATCGACGTCGTCTCGACACTGGTGACCGGCCGCACCTCGGTGGGCGGAGAAGCCGGGGACTCCGCCTGGCAGCTGCTCGAGATCCGCGACTACATCATGGAGCACCTGGGGGACCCGGATCTCACCCCCGAACGGATCGCCCGGGCGAACTACATCTCGCTCCGCCAGTTGCACGCGCTGTTCGCGAAGTCGGGGTCCACGGTGGCCGCCTGGATCCGGGACCGCCGGCTCGAGATGTGCCGACGGGAGCTCTCCGATCCTCGCGCCGCGAACCGAACCGTGCGCGAGATCAGCGATCGGTGGGGATTCAGCAACCAGACGTACTTCGCGAAGGTCTTCCGGGCGACGTACGGCTACTCGCCGACAGCAGCGCGCCGCAGGGAGCCCTGAGGATCCCTGCGGCGCGAGAAGCCTGCCGGCCCGGCCTTACAGCACGGCTGAGAGGAACGCCTTCGTGCGCTCGTTCCGGGGGTCGCCGATCACCTGCTCCGGCGGGCCGACCTCGACGACGCGACCGGCATCCATGAACACCACCCGGTCGGCGACCTCGCGGGCGAAGCCCATCTCGTGCGTGACCACGATCATGGTCATGTCCCCGGCGCGGGCGATGTCCTTGATGACCGCGAGGACCTCGCCGACGAGTTCGGGATCGAGCGCACTGGTGGGCTCGTCGAACAGCATCAGCTTCGGCTGCATGGCGAGTGCGCGCGCGATGGCGACGCGCTGCTGCTGGCCGCCCGAGAGCTGCGACGGGTAGTGGCCGTCCTTGCCCGAGAGTCCGACGCGTTCGAGCAGATCGAGCGCGCGCGCCTTGACCTCGGACTTCGACTCCTTCAGCACGACGACCGGGCCGAGCATGATGTTCTCGAGCGCCGTCATGTGGGGGAAGAGGTTGAAGTTCTGGAACACCATGCCCACGTCGACGCGCTTCTTGCAGGCGTCGTTCTCGTGCAGCTCGTGGAGCTTGCCGCCGGCCAGGCGGTAGCCGATCATGTCGTCGTCCACGTAGATGCGGCCGCCGTTCAGCTCCTCGAGGTGGTTGATGCAGCGGAGCAGCGTGCTCTTGCCCGATCCCGAGGGGCCGATGAAGCAGACCGTCTCTCCCGGCTCGACCTCGAGGTTGATGTCGAAGAGCACAGGCGCATCGCCGTAGGACTTGTTCACGCGCTCGATGCGCACCGCCGCACCGCCGGTGACGGGAAGGGCGCCGGTGTCGTCGAAGGTTCTCGTCTTCTTGGTCATGCTGCTCACCTTTCCGCGGTCTTCCGCTCGATGAAGTACTGGGCGATCGACCACAGCGCGATCACCAGCAGGTACCAGATGCTGGCCACGATCAGCATCTCGATGACCTTGTAGTTGACGCCCGAGATGCTCTGCGCGATGGTCAACAGGTCGCCGCCGGCGATCACGGAGACCAGCGCGGTCGCCTTCAGCGTGTTCACCAGCTCGTTCCCGAGCGGGGGGATGATGACGCGGAGGGCCTGCGGCAGGACGACGAAGCGGAGCGTCTGCCCGCCGTTCAGGCCCAGTGCCTTCGACGCCTGGTACTGCCCGCGGTTGACTGCGAGCAACCCGCCGCGCACGATCTCGCTCATATAGGCGGAGGCGACGAGGACCAGACCGATGACCGATGCGATGAACGGCGTCAGCACCTTCTGCATCGATACCTGGTAGAAGACGATGTCGGTGAACGGGATGCCGATCACGATCTCCTTGACGAAGAGACCGAGGTTGCCGACGAAGATCAGCAGCACGATCATCGGGATGCCGCGGAAGAAGAAGACGTAGGCGGAGGCGATCGCGTTGAGCACCCGGCTCTCGGAGAGCCGCATGATGGCGAGCACGGTCGCGAGGACGAGGCCGATCGCCATGGCGAGCACGGTCATCTGGAGCGTCACTCCGAGGCCTCGCAGGATGGAGCCGTTCACGAAGTACTGGCCGACGACGTCCCAGGCGATGTACGGGTTCGTGCTCAGGCCGTATCCGATGCCGAGGAGGAGGAGGACGGCGAACACCGCCAGGGTGGTTCTGCCGTAGTGGCGGAGCGGGACGACGATCTCCTCGTCGGCGGTTTCTCTACGGCGCTCCGTCTGATCCGACGGAGGCGCGAGTTCTGGGGAGGTCAAAGCGTCGCCCTTTCTGTGCGGGTATGAACGATCGGACCGTGGGCCGGCGGGTTCATCGAGCCCGCCGGCCCACAGGTGGAAGCTAGTTCCGTTCGCCGGCCGGGGTGCCGGTGAGGTAGTTCACGACCAGCTGGTCGCGTTCGAGTGCTGCATCGGGAACGTCGTGATCGGCCAGGATCTGCTGGTAGACCCCGTCGTCCCACAGCTGCTGAAGGGCAGCGGCGAAGGTGGTGGAGAGCTTCGGCTCGTCCTTCGAGAACACGATACCGGAGAAGCCGCTGTCGAACTCCTCCGCATCGGTCAGCATGACGGCCTCGACGCCCTCGAGGTTCTTCGCGGCGCCGACGTGCACGGGCCAGGTGTCGATCACGCCGTCGATGGAGCCCGAGGCGAGTGCGACCTCCTCGGCCTGGGTGAAGGACTTGTACACGATCTCGGGCTTGCCCTGCGGCGCGCAGAACGTCTCGTTCGCGAGGCCGACGTAATATTCCTGGATCGCGCCGATCGCGCCGCCGATGGTGGCGCCGCACATGGTCTCGAACGACGTGATGCCGGACGGGTTGCCCTCGGCGACCAGGACGGCGAGCGGGGCGAGGTAGTGCGGGACCATGTCGTAGAGCGAGGTCTCGCGCTCGGCGGTCACGGTGGCCTGACCCCAGGCGACGTCGAGCGCACCGCTGTCGAGGCCGGGGAGCTGCCCTGCCCACTGGGTGTTGCGCCAGTCGATCTCCACGCCGAGGAGCTCGCCGATCGCCAGCGACATGTCGAAGGCGGTGCCGGCGGGCTTCGTGGCGTCCGTCTCGTCGGCGAAGAGCACCGGCGGGTTGTCGAAGGTGCCGCCGATGACGATGGTGTTCGACTCGAGGATGCGCTCCGGGAGCATGTTCCGGAGTTCCTCGTTCACCGTGGCGGTCGGCTCCTCGTCGGCGGGCGCCTCCTCGGCTCCACCGCTCGAGCAGGCGCCGAGGAGCAGCGTCACGCTGCTCGCGAGTGCGAGGGCGCCGAGGAGTCGACCCTTCCGCGAAAGTGTTCGGGTCTCGTGCATGGCCATGTTCGTTCCAATCGTCACTGATTCTGGACCTGGGGTTCCGAGGCCGTTCACTTTGCTGAACCGAACCTCGTAGTTAAAGAAGTTAACCCCGCCGATGAAGCTTGATAGCCAGTTTGCACTCTGAGAACGAGGCAGTGCACGAAAGGTGCAACTCGGAAACGAGTTGGTAACGAGACTGGAAGCACGAGGCTGGACCGGAAGAGGTGGCGACCGTGGAACGAACCGAGCATGCAGGAGCCGATGCGATCGTCGTCGGCGCGGGAATCTCGGGTCTCGTGACCGCGCGCGAGCTGCTGCGGCATGGGAAGTCGGTGGTGGTCCTCGAGGCCAGGGGTCGGATCGGCGGACGCACGATCCGTGCGCGTTCCGATGCCGGCGGGCTCGTCGAGGGCGGCGCGCAGTTCGTGAAGGGCGGCCATACCGCCGCGCTCCGCCTGCTGGAGGAGGCCGGCATCGAGCTCTTCGCATCGCCGAGTGGCGGGGAGGACGTCTACGTCGAGGGCGGGGCGGGGCGGCGCGAGATCGGTCCGTTCTCCGGCGACCCGGCGCGCGCTCGGAGCTACGAGGCGCTGCGACGCGAGTTCCTCGACGTCGCCTTCTCCTACGGTGCGGGCGAGGTCGTGCGTCTCGCCGACGCGAACGAGCTCGACGGCACGACCCTCTCGGCTTGGGCCGGCGCGCGCGCCGATGACGACGGGGTGCGGGGGCGATTCCTCACCGACACCACGTTCGGCATGGGCAGCACCGGCGGGGACGTCTCCCTGCTCGCCGCCCTGCACTATGCGAATTCAGCTGGATCGCCCGATCTCGGCCACGACCGATTCATCCGGGAGGGGTTCTCGTCGCTCGTCGACCACCTCCGCTCCCAGATCTCCGGTGCGACGATCCTGCTCGACGCCCCCGTCGAATCGGTCGCCCGCGTCGGAGAGCTCCTCTCGGTCCGCGCCGGGCGGAGGCACGTCACGGCGCCCGCCGTCGTGCTAGCCATGAGCCCGACCCTGCTGCGGCGGATCCGTCTTGACGAGGTCGACGGCGGCATCGACTGGCCCCCTGCTCGGTACTGGCGTCAGGAGCCGTCCGTGAAGGCGGCGCTCGACTACGACCGGCCGTTCTGGAGCGAGGCCGGCTTGAGCGGCAACATCGCCGGTGCCGGAGAGATCGCCTACGTCATCAATACGTCGACGCCGGATCGGCCTCAGCTGACCGTGCTCTGGAACCTCGGCGCGCACGGCCGCGGGCGGGAGGAGATCCGGCGCACGATCCTCGACCATGTCTCCGAGCACCTCGGCCCGGCTGCGGCGGAACCGAGCGGCATCGCGATCACGGACTGGTCCCTCGACCCCTATGCCGGCGGGTGCGGATCGCCGCTGCCGCCGGGAGTGCTCACCTCCGGAGATCCCTTCGCGGCGACGCTCGCACCGGGTCTGCTCCGGGCCGGCACCGAGTCGTCGCCGATGGGCTGGGGATCGGTCGAGGGCGCGATCCGCTCGGGAATCCGCGCGGCCGAGGAACTCGCACGATGAATCGCGATCCAGCCGATGCCGCCACTCTCGGCGCACGGTTGCGCGTCTCAGCGTGCGCATCTGCCGCGCCGAACGCCGGGCCCGGCGGGCGAGTTCCTAGGCTGGCAGGACGAGTCATCCCGGTGCGGGCAAGCGGAGTGAGAGGACGGTGCGGGAGATGAGCGAGAACGAGGCGGCGGAAGCCGCTGCATGGTGGCGGACGGTGCTCGGAGAGTTTCCGACCGGGGTCGCCCTGGTCACGACGACCGACGAGCAGGACGAGCCCATGGCGATGATCGTCGGGAGCTTCGTGGCGGTCTCGCAGGACCCGCCGATGGTCGGGTTCCTGCCGGTCGCCGGGTCGGGCACCTTCGCGGCGCTGCAGGCGAAGCGCACCTTCAGCGTCAGCGTGCTCGGCGCGAACCACGAGATGCTCTCGCGAGCGTTCGGCGGCAGGGCGGAGAACCGCTTCGAGCTCGCCGAGTGGAATACGTCTCCGGCAGGCGACATGCGCGTCGCCGACGCGCTCGCCTGGTTCGACTGCGAGTTGAACGCCGTGCACGAAGGCGGGGATCACGTCGTGGTGCTCGCCGATGTGCGCGACTACGGCGTGGGGGATGGCGGCGGCGGCCTGCCGCTTCTCTTCCTCCGCGGCGGATACGGGACCTTCGCCGCACCGTCGGAGCGATTCGACGCCTCGGATCTCTCGCGCAAGCTCCGTATGGTCTCCCGGCTCCGGGCCATCATCACCGAGCTCGCCGAGCAGCATGGCGTCGGCGTGCTGCTCGGCGCGCTGGCGGGGGAGTCGGTCGTCGTGCTCGCCGAGGCGAGCGGATGGACGGTGGGAGAGGAGCCTCGCGAGCACGAGGAGTTCGGCGTGAGCTTCCCGTTCGCCGCACCCATGTCGCCCGCGCTCGTCGCCTGGGCGCCAGAGGCGCGCGCCAAGCAGTGGCTCGAGGGCGCCCGCCACCTGATCGGCGCCGTGGATCGGGCCGGATACGCCGAACTGCTCGAGCAGGTGCGGAAACGCGGATACGCGATCTCGGCCGGGCGGACCATGATCGAGCGATTCGACGAGGTCATCGCGAGCAAAGGCCACGACCGGGCCGAGCTGGTCGCGCTGTGGAAGGCGATCCAGCGCGACCACGAGGTGCAGGAGGGATCGGGGGCGCTCAGCTCGCTCCAGATCCCGATCTTCGACGAGCACGGGCATTCGGTCATGGAGATCGTCGTCACCGGTCTCGACCTCGTGGGGGAGGCGGAGTTGCAGCGGATCATCGCGTCGGCGTTCGAGGCGGCGCGGGTCTCGACCGAACTGATCGGCGGCCGGCGCGATCCCGGGTGGGACGCGGTGACGGCGCGCTGATCACGCGATCTCCGGGCGTGAATCCTGCCCCTTCCGCGCGCAGAACGCGCGAAGCGCGCGCGGTCACGCGAGACGCAGGAGAGTAGAATCGTATGATGCAGAATTCTGAGTCTCCCGAGGGCGACGCCATCACCGAGACCGACCCCAAGATCGTGAACGATCCCGACGCGCCTACTGGCGACGACACCGCCACCGAGGAAGCCGCCGCTGAGGCGGATCCCGAGCCGACCGCCGAGCCCGAGCCGACCGCCGAGGCGGATCCCGAGCCCGCCGCCGAGCCCGAGCCCGAGCGCGCCGGCTTCGACGTGCTGG
>NZ_JBHSRW010000079.1:0-10160 GCF_042659205.1 Leucobacter soli | reverse complement strand
GCGTGCGCGCTCATTCCGCGGCCCTGCGGGTGACGTGGAGGATCGAGACGCCCTCGGTGGCGAAGTTCGCGACGTCGGCGACGGATGCGGCGCCGGCCTCGCTGGCGAACGACCGGTCCGCGGCCTCGCGCGAGGCGTAGCTCAGCCGTGCGACCACGAGCGGGTCGCCCTCCGCCGGGTCGGAGACGAAGCCCCAGGCGAACTCCGCGAGTTCGGGGAGGGCGTGCACCAGCGGAACATGGGTGCTCTCGTAGTGCGCGATGAACGCGTCGCGGTCGGGGATCGAGTGGTAGGTGACGAATACGTCGTGCATGGTTGGCCCGTCTTCTTTCTGTCGGTGCGTCGGTGGGAGAGGGGACGGGGTCCGGCGCCGCGGCACCGGACCCCGCGGGGCGGGGCGCCCGTCAGCGCACCGCGTCGGTCGAGACGACCGCGGCGTAGCCGCCCTTGCCGAGCGGGATGGTGACGAGCTTGGTGCCGACCCAGTAGACGAGGCCGGCGATGACCAGGGCCGGGATCGTGGCGGTCGTGTACTGGAACGGCGCGCGCGACTCGTACGTGATCGGATCGAGCAGGTAGAGGTAGGTGATCACGCCGGCGGCGAATGCCACGATGCTGACCCAGTTGATCCCGCCCCAGAACCAGTACTGGGATCGCCGGTCGTTCACGTAGAGCGAGGCCACATGGAGTCGCTGCTTCCGCAGGATGAAGTAGTCGACGATCTGGATGCCGCAGATGGGCGCGAAGGCCAGGCCGAGGAATCCGAGGAAGGTGCCGAAGTTGTCGAATACCCAGTCCTGGAAGAAACCGGCGAGGATGATCGCCGGGATGATGGCGACCATCGTCGAGGTCAGCCAGGAGGTCTTGCGTACGACCCGGATCTGGCGGAAGGCGACCGTGCAGGCGTAGGCCCCGATCAGCGCCGTGCCGATGTTGGCCAGAACGATGAACACCAGCGCGACGATGCCGAAGAGCGGGCCGCCCACGTCCACCAGGTACTGGGTCGGGTCGCCGCCCGATTCGGGCTGGAGCAGGCCGCCGTAGAGACCGGTCAGCGAGCCGACACCGACGGCGACGCCGAGTCCGAAGAACGCCGGCCAAAGCGACTTGCGGGCGCTCGGCGAGTTGCGGATGATGACGCCCGTGTAGGCCCACCACGAGAGATTCGAGGCGATCAGCACCTCCATGGAACTCGTCCAGTCGATGGAGAAGTCCTCCCATGGCGCGACCGCAGGGGCATTGATCAGGGTGTCCCACCCGCTCGAGGCGATCAGCATGTACATGATGGCGAGCGAGAGCACGAGCACGGCGATGGAGATCGCCACGCTGAAGTTGCGCACGTTCGTCGCGCCCTTGCGCAGGAGCACGAGGACCACGAGCACACCGACGATGCCGAACGCGCCCGGCATCCACGCCTGGGCTTCGATACCGAAACCGCCGAGGATCGCCGTGACGGCGCGGCCGAGCAGCACGAAGAGATAGATGTTCCAGCCGAGCGTCGCGAGATAGACGAGCGCTATGGCGAGGCCCGAGCCGCGGTTGCCGAGTTGCGCCTTCGACGCGGCGACTGCATCGATGCCGTACTTCGACGAGATCGGGAGGCAGGCCAGAACGATGAAGAGGATGCCGAGAAGCGCGCCGGCCATGATGGCCAGCGTGCCGGTCCCGGCCGGCAGATAGTACGCGACGAAGCCGCCGATGATGAAGCACCAGGTGGCGATCGCGGTCGATACCGAGGTGCTGAAGATGGCGAAGGGCCCCCAGGTCCGCTTGCCGCGGGGCAGGGGTAGGCCGTCCTGGACGGACTGCGCGTCGAGTTGCGAGGTGAGGTTGTTGTTCTGAGCGGTCATGATGCGAGCATCCCCCAGACGGTCAGGATAACCGGCACGAGGATCGTCGCGAGGCCGAGGAGCACGTAGTCGCGCTTCTCGAGCTGGATCCCCTGGTGCTCGGGCTGTTCGAGCTGGTCGACGAGATCCCGCAGATGCGGTTCTTCGATGAGTGCCCGGGCTTCTTCGGCCGAGCTGACTTGAGCTGCCATCTGGCATGCCTCTCTTTCGTGATTACGGTAGTGGATGGTTGATGGATTCGTGCATCGTGCGGTGAGGGTCCGACGGTTCACCTGCTGAAGCGGGGAATGACCTCGGTGCCGATCAGCTCGATCGAGCGCATGATGTTCTCGTGTCCGACGCCGTCGATGCGGAGCAGTACCTCATCCATGCCCATGGCCTCGAGATGCTCGAGCCGTGCGATGTAGTCCTCGGGCGTGCCGATCATCACGGAGGGGCTGTGATCGCACAGCCAGGCGAGATCGCCCTCGTGCTCGCGGAGCTTCTCGATGATGTCGAGGTACTTGTAGTTGGGGTTCTTCGACAGCGGGATGTAGAGGTCGAGGATGAACTTGAAGTAGCCGAGCGCGACCTCGCGGGCGGTTTCGAGCGCCTCCTCGCGGGTCGGCGCGCAGTAGGCGGTCGCGACGTACAGGCCCTTGTAGTCGTTCGGCGCGACGACGTTCGAGTGATCCGCCGCGGCGAAGGCGGCGTCGTAGGCCTCGTTGCACTCCTGCAGGTAGTCGAAGCCGAAGTAGTTCTCGAAGGTGATCACGCCGATGCCGCGCTTCGCCGCATTGCCGTTCGACTCGACGCTGGACGCCGCCACCGAGACCGGCGGGTGGGGCCGGGTGATCGGCTGGGGCACGATCTGCGCCTCGGGGATCTTCCAGACGGGCCCGTCGTGGCTCAGCACCGGGTCGACCATCGCCTTCATGAGCACGTCCATGGAGTCCTCCCATTGCGCGCGGGTCTCCGACGGGTCGACACCGAAGACGTTCATCGTGGTGAGGTTGTTCGACCGTGCGGTGCAGATCTCGGCGCGGCCGTTCGACATGATGTCGAGCGTGGCGAGACGCTCTGCGACGAGAATCGGGTGGTTCCACGCGAGCATCACCGAGGCCATCGTGCGGAACTTGATCCGCTCGGTCTGGGGGGCGATCGCGGCGTACAGCACCTCGGGCGCGGCCACGGAGAAGCGCGGCGGGCTGAAGTGCTGCTCCGACGTGCCCCAGGTCGAGAATCCGAGCCGGTCGGCGAGCTTCACCTCTTCGACGAGGTCGTGGTATCGGGTGGCCTGGTCGGTCCCGGTGAGGTCGCCCTCCTGGAGCAATCCGATCTTCATGTTCCGTCTTCCTTTGCAAGTAGGGTGGGGTTGTGCTGGAGTCTCTGGGTGTTGGGGCCGGATCAGGCGGCCTCGGGCAGCGGATCCCTGCGTCGGAGCTCGACCGCATCGATCACGCGCTCGTCTTCGGCCTGCAGAAGGACGGCCGGGCATCGGCTGCGGCTCTCGCCCGCGATCTCGGCCTCGATCAGCGCACGGTGCGCCGACGGGTGGAGCGTCTGCTCGACGAGAAGGTGATTCGGATCGCCGCCGTCACCGATCCGCGTCAGCTCGGCTACCACTCGCGGGCGCTGGTCTGCGTGAAGACGAGCGGATCGTCGGATCATGGGCGGCTGTACCAGGAGATCGCGGCTCTCCCGGAGGTCGACTACTTCACCGTGACGAGCGGGCGCTTCGACTTCCAGGCCGAGGTGTTCTGCGCCGACGACGTCGACCTGAATCGGGTGATCTCGGAGGAGTTCCGGGGCCGGCCCGAGGTGCAGGCCGTCGAGGTGCTCTACTATCTGCGCCTGCACTACCAGAACGCCTGGTTCGGCTCGATCGGCACGCTGTACGTCAAGGAGGGCGTCCGGCCGTTCGAGCTCGATGACGTCGACTACCGCCTCGTCTCGCTGCTCGTCGCCGACGGCCGGTTGACCTTCGACTCGCTCGCCGCGGAGCTCGGCATCTCCGAGACCATGGTGCGGAAGCGGTACACGGCGCTCACGCGCGCCGGCGCCATGCGCGTCATCGCGATCGCGAATCCGCTGCACCTCGGCTACGCGGCGACCGGCTGGTTGGCGATCACCTGCTCGGCCTCGGGCAGCATCGGCGATATCGCGGAGGAGCTCACGCGAATAGACGAGGTCTCCTACGTGGCCATCACGGCCGGCAGTTACGACATCGTCGTGGAGGTCGTCTGCAAGACGCACGAGGATCTCCTCTCTTTGATCGATTCCCGGGTCCGGCCGATCGCGGGGATCGAGCGCACGGAGATGTGGCTGTATCTGGACCTCGAGTACAAGGCGCTGCTGCCGCTGCAGCCGCCCGGTGCCGGTCGGCCGACGCCCGGCCCCTGAACGAGCCGTTCCGTCTCGCCGGGGCCGGGATATCGTCGTCTCCGTTCTCGCTGCCGTTCGCGGCTCAGTCGATCGACATCCAGATCGTGCGGGTGTCGAGGTACTTCTCGAGGCCCTCGGGCCCGCAGTCGCGCCCGTTGCCCGAGTCCTTCATCCCGCCGAACGGCGCTGCGGCGTTGTAATCGGCGTAGGTGTTCACCCAGACGGTGCCGGCGTCGAGCGACTGCGCGAAGCGGTGCGCCTTGCCCGCGTCGCGGGTCCAGACGCCCGCGGTGAGGCCGAATCGCGTGTCGTTCGAGCGCTCGATCGCCTCCTCGAAGGTGTCGAAGGGCTGCACGACGACGACCGGCCCGAAGATCTCCTCGGCGACGACGGACTCGTCGTCGGCGGGGCCGACGAGGGCGGTGGGCTCGAGGAAGTAGCCGGCTCCGGGCAGGCGCTTGCCGCCGAACGCGATGCTGCCCGATCCCTCGGCTGCGGCCTGGAGGTAGCCCTCGACCTTCTCCAGGTGCTGCGCCGACGAGAGGGGGCCCATGGTGGTGTCGGTCGACAGGCCCGCGCCCAGCACGAGCGCCCGGGCGTGCTCTTCGAGCACGCCCACCACCTCGTCGAGCGCGCTGCGCTCCACGAGGATGCGCGAGCCGGAGAAGCAGACCTGCCCGCTGTAGAAGAACGCGGTCGTCGCGGCGTAGGCGGCGGCCTTGGGGATGTCGGCGTCGGCGAAGATCACGTGCGGGTTCTTGCCGCCGAGCTCGAGCGAGGCGTCTATGAGGTTCTCTCCCGCGATCGAGCCGAGCAGCCGGCCGGTGCGGTCGGAGCCGGTGAAGGTGATCTTGCGGACGCCGGGGTGACGCACCAGCTCGTTCCCGGTGGTGGCTCCCGTGCCGACGACGACGTTGACGACGCCGGCCGGCAGGCCCGCCTCGATCGCGAGCTCCGCAAGACGCAACGACGAGAACATGGTCAGCTCGGAGGGTTTGAGCACGACCGTGTTGCCGGCGGCGAGGGCCGGCGCGAGCTTGATCGCGGCCTGGCAGAACGGGAAGTTCCACGGGGTGATGGCCGCGACGACGCCGAGCGGCACCTTCTGGGTGTAGACGTGCGCGCCGGGGGTCGACACGGGGACGACCGAGCCGGTGATCTTGGTCGGCCAGCCGGCGTAGTAGCGGAACTGCTCGACGGCGAGCGGCAGGTCCACCGCCTCGACGTAGGCGATCGGCTTGCCGCCCTCGAGCGCGTCGTACTCGGAGAGTTCGTGCGCGTGCTCCTCGATGAGGTCGGCGAGCCGGTGCAGCAGCGCCTCGCGCTTGGCGGGCAGCAGGTCGCGCCACTCCTCGGCGTAGGCGCGCGCGGCGCTCGCGACGGCGCGGTCGACGACGGCGGCGTCGGATTCGCGCAACGTGGCGATCACGGCGCCGGTGGAGGGATCGATCGTGCTGAGCTCCCCACCGGATCCCTCGACGATCTCTCCGTCGATGTAGGCGCCGCGCTGCTTCGCGATGAAGGCGCGCGCGGTCTCGGTGAGGGTGTCGGGAAGTTCAGACGTCATTGGTGATTCCTTCGTTTCTTCTCGGGTCGTGACGTGGGTCAGGCGGCGGCCGTCGGGAGCATCTGACGGCGGTGGTAGACGATCGGGGTGCCGGTCTCGTCGTGCGCGATGTGCTCGATGCGTCCGACGACGATGGTGTGGTCGCCGCCGGGCAGCAGCGCCTCGACGGTGCAGTGCATGGCGAGGGTCGTGCCGGCGATGAGCGGGAGACCGGAGATCGCGGGTGTCCAGTCGAAGTTCTCGAATTTGCTCTCGCCTTTGCGCGCCAGGGCGTAGGCCGCGTCCTGCTGGCCGTCCGCGGCGATGTGCACGAGGAACTCGTGCCCCTCGGGCAGCGCGGCCAGGGTGTCCGAGCCGTTGTCCAGGCAGACGAGCACCAGCGGGGGATCGAGCGAGAGCGAGCTCACCGCCGACACCGTGGCGCCGCGCGGCTGGCCGGAGGCGTCGATGGTGGTCAGCAGCGAGACGGCTGCCGGGAGGTCGGACATCGCGTTCCGGAAGGCATCGGACGAGACCGGAGAAAACACACCATTGTTAGACATGGATGTCATGGTAGGTATCTAAAATGGGGGTAGCAATGCTTTTTTCCGCACCGTTTCCGGATCGTGCATGAGGTTTTCGCGCGATCCCGGGTTCGGATTCCGACGATCGCACGAAGAATATATTCTGCGATCGGCGTTCAGGCGATCATTCGACGCGGATCGGCCTTCGCGCGGCGGGGCGGAGCGGGGGCCGCGCCGGATCGACGCGCCGACTTGACCCTGCCCCCGAGGGGAGGGTCTACCGTGGGCGGAGGAGGTCGAGCATGCGCATCGGAGAACTCGCGCGCCGCACCGGCGCGTCGGTGAAGGCCATTCGCTACTACGAGCAGCTGGAGCTGCTGACTCCGACGCGCGAGGCGAACGGGTACCGGAGCTTCGACGAGGGCCACGTGCGCGTCGTCGCAGAGATCCGAGAGCTGAGCGCGATCGGCGTCTCTCCGCAGCGGGCGGCTCCGTTCGTCGCGTGCCTCGACGCCGGGCACGAGCACGGCGACGAGTGCGCGAGCTCGCTGGCCGTGTACCGCGACACGATCGCCGAACTCGACCGGATGATCGACGCGCTGGTGCGGCGGCGCGACGAGCTGCGAGGCCGGCTCGAGACGGGCGCGAACCGGGGCTTCGCCCCGACGCCCGCGCCCGCGGACTACACGGTGCTGCCCGAGGGCCTTCCGGTGCCCGAGGACGACGGCGCGGCCGACCACCTGACCGGCACCCGCATGCCCGCCCTCGAACTGCCCACGAGCGACGGCGGATCCGTGCGCCTCTCGCATCTCGGGCCCGGTCGCACGATCGTCTACCTGTACCCGCTCACGGGCCGACCCGGTGTCGACCTCCCCGCGGGCTGGGATGCCATCCCCGGCGCGCGCGGGTGCTCGACGGAGGCCTGCGACTTCCGCGATCACTTCACCGAGCTGCGGGCCGCCGGAGCCGAGCGGGTGCTCGGCCTGTCGAGTCAGAGCCCCGACTACCAGAGCGAGGTGGTCGAGCGCCTGCGCCTGCCCTTCCCGATGATCTCCGACGAGTCCTTCGCGCTGCACGAAGCGCTCGGACTCCCGCTGTTCGCGGCTCCAGGCCACGCGCGGCTCTACGCGCGGCTCACGCTCGTGATCCGCGACGGGGTCATCGAGCACGTCTTCTACCCGATCTTCCCGCCCGACACGCACGCGCAGCAGGTGCTCGCCTGGCTCGCCGAGCACCCGAGCAATCCCGAGGAGCCACCCCGATGACCGCCGTACCCGCCTTCAGCTCGACCTTCATCTTCGAGGTCGGTGAGCTCGACCACGATTTCCATCGCATCAACGACGAGGTCGCGGAGCGCGCCCGCAGTATCCCCGGCTTCCTCGGCGAGGAGGCCTGGCACGATCCGGAGACGGGTCTGCATGCAGAGGTCTACTACTGGGAGAGCTACGAGGCGCTCCGGCAGCTCGTCGACATGGATACGCACCGGATCGCGAAGGTGCGGTCGGGGGAGTGGCTGGGGCCGTATCGGGTGGTCATCTCCGAGGTGCGATCGGTCTACGGCGATCCTGCGCTCGGCATCGCGCACGCGCCGGCGGAGTAGTTGCCGGCTTGTAGATCTTCGTCGTCGCGAGCAGCGCCCCTGGGGCTCGCGCAGGAGACGCAGGATCTGCGAGACATGCCCGAAGTTCCCGGCTCCTCCTGAGTCGACCGGGTTGGTGCCCCGTGCCCGAGCTGCCGAGCGGTGTCAATAGTTCACGCACCTCTCCCGGTATCGCGGCCGGAACACCATGCTCCACCCGGAATCGCGCTGACGCTCTCCCCGCACTTCCGTTCCCATGCATGCCTCGGTGAAACCTCGGCGAGAGGTGGAAAAAGGTTCTTCTGCGGGAGAATTTCCACCATTCTCCGCCTCTCGCAGGATGGGGGCGGGGTGGGATCGGGCTTACCGGCGTCGGGCGACTCGTGCTGCGCGCACGCGCCGGCGGAGTAGCACCCGGATCCTCAGGCCGCCGGATCAGGGGCGGCCGCGCGTCCACTCGGCGTCGGTCAACGCAATCTCCGCGGTCATGTCCGCGAGGAAGCGGATCACGACCTCCCGCTCCTCCGTGGTGAGGCGCGCGGCGGAGCTGAAGCGCTTCGCGTGCTGCCGTCCGACGGTGCGCATCGCCGCGTCCTCCGTCTCGGCGGTGACCTCGATCGCGAACGCGCGCCGGTCGGTCGGGTGGAGGCGGCGGACGACGTGCCCGCCCTTCTCGAGCCGGTCGAGCAGCTTCGTGGTCGAAGCGGCGGAGATCCCCAGGTGGCCGGCGATCATGCTCGGCGTTGCGACTTCGCGCCGATTCTTGGCGACGATCAGGTAGTGCAGGGCCCGCATGTCCTGCCTGCTGAGCTTCATGTACGCCTCTGAGGCGTCGGCGACGGCCTGCTCCGCCGCGCGGAGGTCGGCGAGCGCCGTCATCAGCCGGCCGATCTGAGCGATGTCGGCCTGCGGCAGCTCGGAACGATCGACGAGCACGCTTTCGGGGTCGCTCGAGTCCACCTCGTAGAGGTGCGCTGCGATGGAGTCCGGGACACCCGCGCGCGACGGATCGGCCATGCCGCAATCCTACGGGCGGGTAATCATCCCGTGCAAATAGTCAACTTCAGTGTACTATCTACTATTGGAAAGAATAACTCACCCCTCCAGGAGCTCATCACCATGCCTGCTCTCCGCCACGGGCGCACCGCCGCTTCCCGCGCACACGCCCACGCCGATGCCGGCACTCGTGCACCGCGATGGCTGAGGATCCTGCTCCCCGCGCTCCTGATCCTGATCTGGCTCGTCGGCGCCGGTGTCGGCGGACCCTACTTCGGCAAGATCGGCGAGGTCTCCTCCAATGATCAGACCTCGTACCTGCCCGAGTCGGCGGATGCGACGAGAGTGCAGGAGGCCCTCGGCGCGTTCAACGACTCGGACGCGATCCCGGCGGTCATCGTCCTCGTGGGCGACGACGAGCTGACCGAGGCGCAGATCGCGACGCTGCAGGCCGCCGTCGACGAGCTGCCCGGGATCACCGGCGTCGGCGACGAGATCTCGCCCCTGATCCCCTCGGAGGACGGGCGGGCGCTCGAGGCGTTCGTGCCCATCGACGGCGAGGCCGGGGTGGGGGATGCCGTGACCGCCGTCTCCGAGCACCTGCGCGCATCGGCTCCCGACGGAGTCGATGCGTTCGTGACCGGGCCCGCCGGGTTCACCGCCGACCTCGTCGCGGCGTTCTCCGGGATCGACGGACTGCTGCTCGCGGTGGCGCTGCTCGCCGTGCTCGTCATCCTCATCATCGTCTACCGTTCGCTCCTGCTCCCGGTCGCGGTGCTCTCGACGAGCCTGTTCGCGCTCACCGTCGCCCTGCTCTCCGTCTGGTGGCTGGCGAAGACCGGCGTGCTGCTGCTCAGCGGCCAGACCCAGGGCATCCTCTTCATCCTCGTGATCGGCGCCGCCACCGACTACTCCCTCCTCTACGTCGCCCGGTACCGTGAGGCGCTGCGTTCGGAGCAGGACAAGTGGGCGGCGAGTTTCGCCGCGCTCCGAGGGTCGTGGGAGCCGATCCTGGCTTCGGGCGGCACCGTGATCGCCGGACTTCTCTGCCTGCTGCTCAGCGACCTCAAGTCCAACAGCACGCTCGGTCCAGTCGCGTCGATCGGCATCGTGTTCGCCATGCTGTCAGCGCTCACGCTGCTCCCCGCGATCCTCTTCGCATTCGGACGGGCGGCGTTCTGGCCCAGGCGACCGAAGTACGAGCCCGAGGCGGTCGCCGCCGAGGGCGGCGTGCCCGGGACCGGCCCCTGGGCCCGAGTCGGCGGCCTCATCCGCAGGCGGCCGCGGCTCATCTGGGTCGT
>NZ_JBHSRW010000078.1:0-10239 GCF_042659205.1 Leucobacter soli | reverse complement strand
CGGGCCGAGCCGCCTCCGCGTCCGAGGGCGGTACGGGCGGTGCGGCCTCGCCCGCCGGATCGTCCGCCTGCGCGAAGGCCTGCGTCAGGCCGGAGACGAGCACCTCGATCGCGAAGCCGAGGATCTGCTCGGCGTCGTCCTCGGACGAAGCCGAGGCATCGGCGCCGTCCTGGAGGTAGACGCCGTTCGCGATCAGCGGACCGACATCCGGGAAGCGCGCCGGTACGACGGCCTCCGCGAGCAGCGCTCGCGTCTCGGGGCCGATGATCATGCCCGCGAGCACCTCGCGCTCGATCTCGCCGTGTCCGCGGGCGAACGCCGAGAGCAGCATCAGCACGCCGAGCTTCATCTCGGCGGGGACCGCCAGCTCCCGCATGCTGCGCAGCCCGCGATCCGCCGCGGCGATCTGGCCGGGCATCAGGTGGATGTCGCTGGCGAGCGGGATGTCGAGCGTCCAGGGATGGCGCCGGTACCCCGCGACGAGCTCGCGGAGGAAGCCGCCGAGCCCCTCCTGCCAGTCGCCCGGGTCGCCGTCGTCGGAGGCTCCCGCGAGCGCCGTGTCGAGCATCAGCCGATGGAGTTCGTCCTTGGTGGCGACGTAGCGGTACAGCGCCATGGTGCTGAACTCGAAGCGCTGCGCCACCCGCTGCATCGTGACCGCCCCGAGCCCCTCGGCGTCGGCGATCTCGATCGCGGCCTCGACGATGCGTTCGAGCGTCAGCTCCCGCTTGGGCCCGCGCTGGGGTGCCGCCGCGAGCCCCCAGGCGAGCGCGAGCGTGCGCGACACGTCTCCCTCGACCATTCGAACCTCCTCGACTCTTCGCACCATCATAACTGCGTGACAAATCTACTGTTTATAACGCATACTGTTTATGTACGACGCGAAAGGAGCCCCATGTCCACCACCATCGAGCTCGAGCGACTCGGCAAGCGGTATCGCGGCCATCGGGTGCTCGACGATCTCACGCTCGACCTCTCCGCCGGCATCTTCGCCCTGCTCGGGCCGAACGGGGCAGGCAAGACGACACTCGTATCGATCCTCACCACCCTGCTCCGCCCCGACTCCGGCACGGCGCGCGTGCTCGGCCACGACGTCGTGCACGAGGCGAAGGCCGTGCGTCGGCTCATCGGGGCGACCGGCCAGTACGCCTCGGTGGACGAGGCGCTCACCGGGCGGGAGAACCTCGTCATGGTCGCAAGGCTCCTCGGCCTCGCGACCCTCGACGCGCGCAGCCGTGCGAGCGAGCTGCTCGCGTCGTTCGGACTCGAGGATGCGGCGGATCGCCCTGTCTCCGGCTACTCGGGCGGCATGCGGCGTCGCGTCGATCTCGCCGCCTCCCTCGTGCGCACGCCGGCGGTGCTCTTCCTCGACGAGCCGACGACCGGCCTCGACCCGGCGAGCCGCTCGCACCTCTGGGACGACATCGCGAGACTCGCCTCCGAGGGGTGCAGCGTCTTTCTCACGACGCAGATGCTCGACGAGGCCGAGGCACTCGCCGATCGGGTCGCCATCCTGGACGGCGGGCGGATCGTCGCCGACGGCACCGTGGCGTCGCTCGTGTCGCTCGTCGGCGAGGAGGCCGCGGTACTGGTCGACGCCGGAGGCCGCGTCGCGCGCACGCTCGAAATCGATCGCACGGCGGGCGGTCTCGCCCGAGCGCTCGCCGATTTGAGCGAAGACGAACGTGCCATGCGCGTCGAGCTGCGCCGTCCCGGGCTCGACGACGCGTTCCTCGCCCTCACCGGCAGGAACAAGCGGACCCCGGCCGAAGAGGAGGCAGCGGCATGAGCGCGCAGGCGAACCTCACCGCCCGGCCCGCCTTCGAGCCGCACCCCGGCGCCGGAGCGTTCACCGCGAGCCGCGTCTTCATCGGGCGCAGCATGCACCACAGCCTGCGCGACGGCGAGGGCCTGCTGCTCGCGATCGTGCTGCCGGTCATGCTCATGCTGCTGTTCACCGTCGTGTTCGGCGGCGCGATCAGCTCGGACGGCCGCTACGTCGACTTCGTCACGCCCGGCATCATCGTGCTCTGCTCGGGCTTCGGCGCCGCTTCTGTGGCTGTCTCGGTCAACCGCGACGTCACGGGCGGCGCGATGCAGCGCTTCCGCAGCCTCTCGGCCCCGGCGTCCGCCTGTCTCGTCGGACACGTCGCGGCGAGCGTGCTGCGCAACCTGTTCGCCACGGCGCTCGTGCTCGGGGTCGCGCTGCTGCTCGGCTTCAGACCCCAGGCCGATGCGTGGCAGTGGATCGCGGCGATCGGCGTCGTGCTCGCCTGGATCGTCGCCGTCACGGTCGTCTTCGCGGCCATCGGCCTCCTGGCTTCGAGCCCCGAGTCGGCGAACGGCTACGGCTTCGGCATCCTCTTCCTGCCCTACCTGTCGAGCGCCTTCGTGCCGCTCGACACCCTGCCGGCCTGGCTGCAGCCGGCCGCCGCCGCGCAGCCGGTCACACCGCTGACCGATGCGATCCGCTCGCTGCTCGCAGGGCAGGATCCCGGGGGCCAGCTCGGCTTCGCACTCCTGTGGTGCGCGGGCATCGTCGCGGCCGGTGCGCTCATCGTCGCCTGGCGCTTCCCCCGGAGATGAACCGCACACCGCCGAATGGGCGGGGGCCCGGAGCCTCGGCTCCGGGCCCCCGCCCATTCGATACGTCGATCTCGAAGCGTCAGCGCGCGACGCTGCCGTCCACGTAGTCGGCGTCCTCCTGCTTCCAGGCGAAGAGCTTCCGCAGCTCGCGACCGGTGGTCTCGATCGGGTGCTGCTCGCCCTTGGCGCGGAGCTCCATGAACTCCTTGGCACCGTTGTCCTGGTCGCCGATGAACCGCTCGGCGAACGCGCCGGACTGGATGTCGGCGAGCACGCCCTTCATGTTCTCCTTGACGCTCGGGTCGATGACGCGCGGGCCGGAGACGTAGTCGCCGTACTCGGCGGTGTCGGAGACCGACCAGCGCTGCTTGGCGATGCCGCCCTCCCACATGAGGTCGACGATGAGCTTGAGCTCGTGCAGCACCTCGAAGTAGGCGATCTCGGGCTGGTAGCCCGCCTCGACGAGGGTCTCGAAGCCGTACTGGACGAGCTGCGAGGTGCCGCCGCAGAGCACCGCCTGCTCGCCGAAGAGATCGGTCTCGGTCTCCTCGGTGAAGGTGGTCTTGATGACGCCGGCGCGGGTCCCGCCGATGGCCTTGGCGTACGAGATGGCGGTCGCCCAGGCGGTGCCCGAGGCGTCCTTCTCGACGGCGATGATGTCGGGGATGCCGCGGCCGGCCTCGAACTCGCGACGCACGGTGTGGCCCGGGGCCTTCGGGGCGACGAGGATCACGTCGACTCCCTCGGGGGCCTCGATGTAGCCGAAGCGGATGTTGAAGCCGTGCGCGAAGGCGAGGGTCTTGCCCGCGGTGAGGTGGGGCTTGATCTGCTCGTTGTAGATCGAGCGCTGGTGCTGATCCGGCGCGAGGATCATGATCAGGTCGGCCCACTCGGCGGCCTGGTCGACGGTCTTCACGGTGAAGCCGGCCTCCTCGGCCTTCTGGATGGACTTCGAGCCCTCCTTCAGCGCGATGACGACCTCAACACCCGAATCGCGCAGGTTCATCGCGTGCGCGTGCCCCTGCGATCCGTAGCCGACGATCGCTACCTTCTTGCCCTGGATGATCGACAGATCGGCGTCGCTGTCGTAGTACATCTCAGCCACGAGTGGCCTCCTTATTGGTTGGTGGTTGGTTTACTCGTTCTTCAGAGAGGATCGCGCGCGATCCTCTCAGTTCTTGAAGACGCGTTCGGTGATCGACTTCGATCCGCGGCCCACGGCGATCAGCCCGGACTGGGCGATCTCCTTGATCCCGAAGGGCTCGAGCACGCGCAGGAACGCCTGGATCTTACCCGTATCGCCCGTGACCTCGATGACGAGCGCGTCGGGGACGACATCGACGACGCGAGCACGGAAGAGGTTGACGGCCTCGAGCACGTGGGATCTCGTCTGGTTGTCGACGCGGACCTTGATGAGCATGTGCTCGCGCTGCACCGACTGGCTGTCTTCGAGCTCGACGATCTTGATGACGTTGACGAGCTTGTTGAGCTGCTTGGTGACCTGCTCGAGCGGCAGATCCTCTTCGTCGACGACGACCGTGATGCGCGAGAGCCCGTGCACCTCGGTCGGGCCGACCGCGAGCGACTCGATGTTGAATCCGCGACGGGCGAAGAGCCCGGCGACGCGCGTGAGCAGGCCCGGCTTGTCTTCGACCAGGAGGCTGAGTACGTGACGGCTCATGACTACTCCTCCCCCCACTCGGGGCTGTGTTCGAGGGCGTACTGGATGTCGCTGTTCGAGGTGCCCTGGCGGACCATCGGCCAGACCATGGCGTCGGCGCTCACCACGAACTCGATCACGACCGGGCGGTCGTTGGTCTCGAGCGCGAGCTTGATCGCATCGTCGACCTGATCCTCGCGCTCGACTCGGATCGACAGGCAGCCGTAGGCCTCGCCCATCTTCACGAAGTCGGGCACACGAGCGCTGCCGTGGCCGGTGTTGAGCTCGGTGTTCGAGTAGCGGCCGTCGTAGATCAGCGTCTGCCACTGACGGACCATGCCGAGCGACGAATTGTTGATGACGGCGACCTTGATGGGGATGTCGTTCACCGTGCAGGTGGCGAGCTCCTGGTTGGTCATCTGGAAGCAGCCGTCGCCGTCGATCGCCCAGACCACGCGGTCCGGCTCGGCGACCTTCGCACCCATGGCGGCGGGGACCGCGTAGCCCATCGTGCCGGCGCCGCCGGAGTTGAGCCAGGAGTTGGGGCGCTCGTACTTGATGAACTGGGCGGCCCACATCTGGTGCTGGCCGACACCGGCCACGTAGATCCCCTCGGGACCGGTCAGCTCACCGATGCGCTGGATCGCGTACTGCGGGGAGAGCAGGCCGTCGCTCGTCTCGGTGTAGCCCAGCGGGTACTTCTCGCGCAGCTCGTTCAGCCGCGCCCACCAGGCGGACGTGTCGGCGAACTCGCGGCCGACCTTCGCAGTGGAGACCGCGGCGATGAGATCCGCGATCACCTCGGCGGCGTCGCCCACGATCGGCACGTCCGCGGCGCGGATCTTGCCGATCTCCGCCGGGTCGATGTCGGCGTGGATCACCTTCGCCTCGGGCGCGAAGAGCGCGGCCTTGCCGGTGACGCGGTCGTCGAAGCGGGCACCGAGCGTGATCAGCAGATCGGACTCCTGCAGCGCGAGCACGGCGGGCACCGTGCCGTGCATGCCGGGCATGCCGAGGTGCTGCGGGTGCGAGTCGGGGAACACGCCCCGCGCCATCAGCGTGGTGACGACGGGAGCGCCGACCAGCTCGGCGAGCTGCAGCAGCTCCTCGGAGGCGCCGGCCCGGCCCACACCGCCGCCGACGTAGAACACGGGGCGCACGGCTTCGGCGATGAGATCGGCCGCGGCCTGGATCTGCTTGCTGTTGGCCTTGGTGATGGGACGGTAGCCGGCCAGGTCGACCTGCGCGTTCCACACGAAGTCGAGCTCGCCCTCCTGGGCGTCCTTGGTGATGTCCACGAGCACGGGACCCGGACGGCCGGTCGAGGCGAGATGGTAGGCGGCCGCGATCGCGCCGGGCACGTCCTCCGCCCGCTTCACGAGGAAGGAGTGCTTGGTGATCGGCATGGTCACGCCGACGATGTCGACCTCCTGGAAGGCGTCGGTGCCCATGAGGTGCGAGAAGACCTGACCGGTGATCGCGAGCATCGGCACCGAGTCCATGTAGGCGTCGGCGATCGCGGTCACGAGGTTCGTCGCTCCGGGCCCGGAGGTGGCGATGCAGACGCCCACCTTGCCGCTCGCCGCGGCGAAGCCCTCTGCGGCGTGACCGCCGCCCTGCTCATGACGAACCAGGATGTGCCGCAGCTCGTGGTCGTTCGCCAAGGTGTCGTAGAGCGGCAGCACCGCTCCGCCGGGCAGACCGAAGACGTCGCTCACGCCGAGCGCCTCGAGGCTGCGGACGACGGCGTCGGCGCCCGTCATCCGTTCGCCGGCCGATGCCGCGCCCGTGCCGCTGAGGCCGGTCGTTGCGGGTGATGCACTCGCTTCCGCGTTCATTTCATAACTCTCTGTCGTTCGATGTCGCCGTCACCGCCGCACCACGGCCGCGCCGCCGTACGATCGCTCGCCGAAGGCGAGGATCGATCGGGGGCGGAGCGTGATCCGCTCAACCCGTGATAGCACCCTCGCTGGCCGAATGCACGAGCTTGGCGTACTTCGCGAGTACACCACGGGTGTACCGCGGGGGCAACGGCGCCCAGGCTGCCTTGCGCGCCTCGAGCTCTGCGGGATCCACCAACAGATCGAGCGTCTTCGCGGCGATGTCGACCCGAATCAGGTCACCGTCGCGCACCAGCGCCACCGGGCCTCCGTCCGAGGCCTCCGGCGCGATATGACCGATGCACAGGCCGGTTGTGCCGCCCGAGAATCTGCCGTCCGTCAATAGTAGTACATCCTTGCCGAGGCCAGCGCCCTTGATGGCGCCGGTGATCGCGAGCATCTCGCGCATGCCCGGCCCGCCCTTCGGACCCTCGTAGCGGATCACGACGATGTCGCCCTTGCCGATCTTGCCCTCGGTCAGCGCATCCATGGCCGCCCGCTCGCGCTCGAACACGCGCGCCGGCCCCTCGAACAGCTCCGCGTCGAAGCCGGCCGTCTTGACGACCGCGCCCTCGGGCGCCAGCGTGCCGCCGAGGATCGTCAGGCCGCCGTTCGCGTGCAGCGGGTCGTCGAGTTTGCGGATCACCTTGCCGTCGATCTCGGTCGTGACGTCGGCGAGGTTCTCCGCGACCGTCTTGCCGGTGACGGTGAGGGCGTCGCCGTGCAGGAGTCCTGCGTCGAGCATCGCCTTCATGATGACGGGCATGCCTCCGACGCGATCGAAGTCCTCGGCGACGTACCGGCCGAAGGGCTTCATGTCGGCCAGGTGCGGCGTCTTCTCGCCGATACGGGTGAAGTCGTCGAGCGTGAGCTCGACCTCTGCCTCGCGAGCGATGGCGAGGAGGTGCAGCACGGCGTTCGTCGAACCGCCCAGCACCATGGCCACGGCGATGGCGTTCTCGAACGCCTTCTTGGTCAGGATGTCGCGCGACGTGATGCCCTGGCGCAGGAGGTTGACGACGGCCTCCCCGGAGCGGTGCGCGTAGTAGTCGCGACGGCGATCCGCGCTCGGCGGCGCGGCGGAGCCGGGAAGGCTCATGCCGAGCGCCTCGGCGACGCAGGCCATCGTGTTCGCCGTGTACATGCCGCCGCAGGCGCCCTCGCCGGGGGCGATCGCGCACTCGACGCGCTTCAGGTCCTCCTCGCTCAGGGTGCCAGCCTTGCAGGCGCCGACCGCTTCGAACGCGTCGATGATCGTGACCTGCTTCTCGGTCCCGTCCGAGAGCTTGACCCAGCCGGGGGCGATCGATCCTGCGTAGAGGAAGACCGAGGCGAGGTCGAGCCGGGCGGCCGCCATGAGCATGCCCGGCAGCGACTTGTCGCAGCCGGCGAGCACGACCGTGCCGTCCAGGCGCTCGGCCATGACCACCGTCTCGACCGAGTCGGCGATGACCTCGCGCGAGACGAGCGAGAAGTGCATGCCTTCGTGCCCCATCGAGATGCCGTCGCTCACCGAGATGGTGCCGAACTGCAGCGGGTAGCCGCCACCGGAGTGCACGCCCTCCTTCGCGCCCTGCGCGAGTCTGTCGAGGCTCAGGTTGCACGGCGTGACGTCGTTCCAAGAGCTCGCGATGCCGATCTGGGGCTTGTCCCAGTCCTCGTCGCCCATGCCGACGGCCCGGAGCATGCCCCGAGACGCGGCCTTCTCGATTCCGTCGGTGACGTCGCGACTGCGCGGCTTCATGTCGATCTCTGCCATAGCGTCCAGTCTAGTCCCGGCCGTATGCTCCCCAGCGCCGTGGATGCGCCGGTGCGCCGACGAGCGGGGAGGCGCTCGCCGGGCGGTGCGGAGTAGGCTGTCGGCATGTCGATCGGCAAGTATCTGACCAATATGGGAGTCATCGGCGCCCTCTTCGGCGCCCTCGGCACCGCGAGGCAGGCCCAGTCGATGCCGCGGGACTGGCGCCGCTTCCTCGTGTGGGGCGTCTGGGCGGCCGGGCTCGTGCTCGCGATCGTCGGCGTGGCCAAGCAGCTGGATGACGAGCAGTTCGAGGCCGAGTAGAAGCGCTCCTAGCCCGCACTCCCTCCCGGCATGGTGAGCACGACCGGCGAGCTTCGCGGGACTAGGATCGACGAAGGTGAGCCAGGAAGTCTGGTCGGCAGTCGCATCCGTCTACCCTGGAGCTCGCCGTGACCCTGAACCGTGCCGTCCTCGTCAGCCGCCGCGAGGCGGCCCGCGTCACCCGCCTCCTGCGCGCCGAGTTCGCGAGCGGGATCCTCGTCCTCATCGCGGCAGCGCTCGGCTTCGCCGCCGCGAACAGCCCGTGGGCCGACGCGTACGACGCGCTGCGGGACTTCAAGATCGGGCCCGCCGGCTGGCATCTCGATCTGAGTCTCGGCGCCTGGGCCTCCGACGGGTTGCTCGCGGTCTTCTTCTTCATGGTCGGGCTCGAGTTGAAGCGCGAGTTCGCGGGCGGAGCGCTGCGGAATCTCGCAACCGCGATCGTCCCGGTCGGCGCCGCCTTCGGCGGCGTGCTGCTCCCCGCGTCGATCTTCCTCGCCGTGAACGCGGGCGGATCGGGCGCGCGGGGCTGGGCCGTCCCGACGGCGACCGACATCGCCTTCGCCGTCACCGTGCTCGGGCTGATCGCGCCGAGAATCCCGCCGGTCCTGCGAGTGTTCCTGCTCACCCTCGCCGTGGTCGACGACTTCATCGCGATCACCATCATCGCGATCTTCTACGCCGACGGGCTGCAATGGATCTGGCTCGCAGCCGCCGCGCTCCCCCTTGCGCTCTACGCCGTGCTCGTGCAGCGGTGCGCCGGTTGGTTCGACCGTCACCGCCCTCTGGCCTGGATCGTCCTGCTGCCCCTCGGGGCGCTGGTCTGGGCGCTCGTGCACGCCTCCGGACTGCACGCGACGATCGCCGGCGTCCTGCTCGCGTTCGCCGTGCCCGTCGCCGCACGAGACCGTCGCCGCGGGGTCGGGGACGTGGCCGAGCGGATCGACCTCGCCGAGTCGTTCGGCTATCGTTTCGGTCCCCTGTCGAGCGGGATCGCGGTGCCGGTCTTCGCCTTCTTCGCCGCAGGCGTGCCGATCAGCGGTGCGGCGGGCTTCGCGACCGATCCGGTCGCCATCGGGGTGGTCCTCGGCCTGCTCGTCGGGAAGCCGCTCGGAATCGGGCTGAGCGTCTGGATCCTGACCCGTCTGACCGGCACCGTACTCGGCGGCGACCGTCGCGAGCGTTTCGGAGTCTTCTGCCTCGCCGGGATCGGCTTCACGGTTTCGCTGCTCATCGCCGATCTCAGCTTCGCCGGACCGGAGGCCGACGTGGCCCGGCTCGCCGTCATGGTGGGTTCGCTCGCCTCGGCCGTGGCGGCGGCCGCGTTCCTGCTTCGGGGCCCGCGGGCGAGGAGATCCGCGCGGTGAGGCTGCACGGTGGGGCGCCCCGAGCGGCCCGGAGCCCGTGCGCCCGCGCCGATTTCACGCACCCCGGGCATCGTGCTAGAGTATTTCCGTTGCCCGCTGGCGGGTGACGGGCGCCTTTAGCTCAGTTGGTAGAGCAGCTGACTCTTAATCAGCGGGTCCACGGTTCGAGCCCGTGAGGGCGCACGGAACAAAGCTTCATCACTCCTGGTGGAGCTTTTTTCGTCTCCGGCGCCCTGCCGGCAGGCCAGACCTTGATAAAGGCGCCGAATGTCTTCCGAGGCCCCCGCTCCCTCCGCAGATCTCGCCTTCGCGCTCGAGCTCGCCGGGCTCGCGGATGCGATCTCGCTCCCCCGCTTCCGCGCGGCGGACCTGCGTATCGACACGAAGCCCGACCGCACGCACGTCACCGACGCCGATCTCGCCGTGGAACGGGCGCTGCGGGAGCGGATCGCCGCCGAACGCCCCGGAGACGGGTTCTTCGGGGAGGAATCGGGGCGCGAGGATCGGGGCGCGCGCCGCTGGATCCTCGACCCGATCGACGGCACCGCGAACTTCCTCCGCGGTGTCCCGAACTGGGCGACGCTGATCGCGCTCGAGGTCGACGGCGTCGTGACCGTCGGCGTCGTCAGCATGCCGGCGCTCGGCACCCGCTGGTTCGCGGAGACCGGCGGCGGCGCCTGGCGG
>NZ_JBHSRW010000077.1:0-10319 GCF_042659205.1 Leucobacter soli | reverse complement strand
GGCGGCCCTGCGCGGCGCCGGCGAGCGCGACGAGGATCTCGTCCGCGTGCGGCGCGTCCGCGACGCGGGCCTCGACGCTCTGGTGGTGCGAGCGGATCCTCATGTCGGTGTAGTGCTTCAGCGGGATGTCGAAGGCGACGCCGGCGGGGCCGCGCTTCTCGACGGCGGGCAGCAGCGTGGTGGCGTTCGCCGCATTGCGGAAGTGGTCGCCGAAGCGGAGGTTGTGGATGATGCCCGAGCCGTGCTCGATCTCGCCGTTCAGGCCGACGATGGCGGCCTTGCCGTAGGCCTCGAGGGGGGCGCCGAGCGCCTCGATGACGCGGGGGGCGAGCAGCGCGCCGAGATCGGAGGCGATGGAGTTGATGCCGGGGAGCAGATCCTGGACGAAGCCCTGGCCCTTCCACGGGTTGTCGAACACCGCGCCGACGATGGCGACACGGGCGATCGGGTCGACGTCGCGGCCGCCCTCGAGGGCCGTCTCCTCGACGATGGTGAAGAGCTTGCGGTAGGTGAATGCTGCGGTGCTCACAGGACGATCTCCTTCAGGATCTCGGAGGTGACGGGGCGATCGGTGGCCCGGTCGCCGATGCGGGCGAAGGGGCGGGGGCCGGTCGATGCTGCGGCGAGGACGGCGATCTCGCCGGGGTGCGGCGCATCGGCGAGGTTCGCCTCGATCGTCTGGTAGTAGTCGCGCGTCGCTGCGGCGGTCTTGTGCCACATCGGCACGCGCAGCAGTTCGCCGGCGTCGGCCCGGCCGTCGACGAAGCAGATGATCGAGGTGCCGCCGAGCGCCTCGCGCAGCAGGTTGCCGAAGTAGGGGGTGTGGATCAGCGCGCCGGCGTGCTCGAGCTCGCCCGCCGTGCCCACGAGCGCGGCCTTGCCGAACGCCTCGACCTGGTCGGCGCCGCCGAGCGCGTCGAGCAGGCGATCGCTGATCAGCTTCGCCAGCAGGGGGGCGACGCGCCGGGTCTCGGGCTGCAGGTCCTCGTCGGTGCCGGTTCCGGCCCAGGGGTTCCGGATGACCGCCGTGGTGACGGCTCGGCGGATCGCGGGGGCGCCCTCCCGAGGGATCTCCTCGGTCTGGGTGAAGATGCGGCGGAGGCCGGCGGCCCGGGCGATATCCCCGTAGTCGGTCAGCGATGACCGGGTGCTGAGGTCGGTCGTTCGCGCGGCGGGTTCGGCGGGGTTGTTCATCGGTGGCTCCTGATGCCTGGTGATCGTGTGAAGGGACTATGCGTCGTCGGACTCGGCGAAGGCCGCGATGGTGGCGGACTCCCGGGTCCTCGAGATGTGGCGACGGGTGGTGAGTTCTGCGAAGAGCGGATCCTTCGACTGGATGGCGAGGAGGATCTGCCGGTGCTCGTCCATGGACGCGTCGAGGCGGCCCGGGAGGGAGAGCGTCTGCGTGACGATGCGATGGTAGGCGAGCTGGTTCATCAGCAGCTCGTAGTGCTCGCCGAGCTTGCGGTTGTCGGCGCCGGTGACGAGCGTGCGGTGGAAGTCGTGGACCAGGGTGGCGTAGGCGGTCCGGTCTCCGGCACGCACCGCTTCGCGCTCGTTCTCGACGTTGTGCGCGAGACTGCGCAGCTCGGGCACGTCGCCGCGGCGGGCGAGCAGGCTCGCAGCGAGGCCCTCGAGCGACTCCTTGAGCTCGAAGAGCTCGAAGATCTCCTTGCGCGTGGGCTTGCGGACGAACGTCCCGACGCGCGGGCGGATCTCGACGAGACCCTCGCGCTCCAGCTGCTTGAGCGCCTCCCGGATCGGGGTGCGGCTGACCGCGAACTCTTCGGCGAGGGCGGTCTCCGCGAGGAGTTCGCCCGGCAGGGCCGTGCCGCTGACGACGAGGCGGCGCAGCCGATCCAGCAGGGGCGCATCGGTTCCGGGCGTTGCCGGCTGCGTCGTGGTGGCCATGCTCTGTTGCATACATCAACTGTAATTTGTATACGACAGGAGCGCAAGCGCCGGCCGGTTGCGCGGTAGAAATTACTGAAAATTAGGCATTTTTGCGATGGTGTTGACGATCTGCGGTGATCGAATTATGATCACTTGCATGCAACATAACATCAAGGGCGCTGTGCAGAAGGCCTGGGAGGCCGCCTGGGATCGTGGCGAGGTCGACGCCTTCGACGAGATCCTCCATCCCGACTACCGGCGAGTCAGCACGCGATCCGGCCGGATCACCGACGCCGCCTCGCTCAAGCAGGAGATCCTCGACGCCCGATCCGCGTTCCCGGATCTCGAGACGACGATCGACCGCATCGTCGTCGACGACGATGGAGAGAGCGCCGCCGTCTTCTGGCACTCCGTCGGCACCTTCGGCAACGACCTGAACGGCGTGCCCGCGACCGGCCGCCGCGTCGAAACCCGCGGGTCCAACCTGCTCGAGCTGCGCGACGGCAGGGTCGCGAGCGAGCAGGTGACCTGGGACCAGAGCGAGCTGCTCGCCGACGTCGGCGTCCCCTCGCTCCGCTCCGCGTTCGAGGAGGCGGCCGAGGAGGTCGTCGTCGACGACCTGAGCGGCGTCCCGAGCATCGACGCGCTCAAGGCCTTCAACCGGCAGTTCATCACCGGAGTCACGGTGGTCACCACGATCGACGAGGAGGGCAAGCCGCGCGGGCTGGCCGCCAACTCGTACGCGTCGGTGTCGCTCGATCCGCCGCTCGTGCTGATCTGCGTGCAGAAGTCGACGTCGACGCACGCGCCGCTCTACAAGGCGACGCACCTCGGCATCAACATCATGAGCGTCGAGCAGCGCGACACCGTCGGAGTCTTCGCCTCGCGCGAGCCCGACAAGTTCGCCCGGCTCGCCTGGCATCACGGCCCGGCGGGGAGCCCGCTCATCGACGGCTCCGCGGCCTCGATCGAGGCGGAGATCAAGGAGCGGTTCCTCACGAAGACGCACACCGTCTTCATCTCGAAGGTCACCCATGCGGAGGCCGCTGAGGTCGACGCCATGATCTACAAGGCCGGCAAGTTCTTCGACAGCTCAGAGCTCAGCGAGCTCCAGTAGCCCCGACAGCCCTGCTGGCTCCATCATCTCCATCGGAAACGACTACGACACGAGGAAGTGCAGATTCGTATGAGCGACAACGACACGCGCGACGAGGTCCATCACGCTCCGCCGCCCGCCCCGCACCTGGGCACCGAGAGCACCGAGACGGGGTTCCTCACCTCGTCGGTCACCGTCGCCGAGGCCGAGCGGCTGAAGCACAGGCCCGGCGCGGTGTTCTGGATCTCGATCGGACTCGTCATCGCATTCACCCTGTGGGCGATGATCTCGCCCGAGACGCTCGGCGGATCGATGACGGCCGCGATGAACTGGGCGGCGGCGAGCATCGGCTGGAGCTACCTGCTGGTCACGCTGGGCTGCATCATCCTGCTCGTCTATCTGGCGATGAGCCGTTTCGGCGGGATCCGCCTCGGCACCGATGAGGATCGGCCGGAGTTCAACACCTGGGCCTGGCTGGCCATGATCCTCTCGGCAGTCATGGGCATCGGCCTGATCAGCTACGGCGTCGCCGAGCCGATCTCCCACTTCGTGACCCCGCCGCACGGTCTCGCCGAGCCCGAGACGATGGACGCAGCCGTGCGCGCCATGCAGTTCTCGTACTTCGACTGGGGCCCGCACGCCTGGGCCGTCTTCGGCGTCTTCGGCCTCGCGATCGCGTACTCGACCCACCGCCGCCACAACACCGGTCTGGTCTCGCCCATGCTGCGCCCGATCTTCGGCGACCTGGTCGACGGCTGGTTCGGCAAGATGATCGACATCTTCGCGATCATCGCGACGCTCTTCGGCACCACCACCTCGCTCGGTCTCGGAGCCTCCCAGATCATCGAGGGGATGTCGCAGGTGTTCGGTCTGCCGACCGGACTGTTCCCGCAGATCGTCATCATCGCCGTGATCACCGTGATGTTCACGCTCTCCGCCCTCTCGGGTGTGCACCGAGGCATCAAGTGGCTCAGCCAGATCACGATGCTGCTCTCCGCAGGGCTCGGCGTCTACGTGCTCTTCGCCGGCCCGACCAACTTCGTCTCGAACCTGTTCTTCCGCTCCGTCGGCCAGTACCTGAGCGACTTCTTCCAGGTCGCGCTGCTCACACCGGCGACTCCGGACGACGTCGCGTGGATGCAGTGGTGGACCTACTTCATGATGGCCTGGTGGCTGAGCTGGGGCGCCTTCGTCGGCGTGTTCCTCGCGAAGATCTCGAAGGGTCGCACGATCCGCCAGTTCGTCGCTGGCGTCATGGGGATCCCGAGCCTCGTGTTCTTCGCGTGGTTCACCATCATGGGCGGCTCCGCCATCAACTTCGACATGGAGCGCGGCGCCGGCATCGGCGCGCGGGCGGCGGAAGACGTGAACTCGGCGTTCTTCGCGCTGCTCGGCGAACTGCCGCTCACGACGCTCACCTCGATCATCGCGATCATCCTCGTCGTGCTCTACTTCGTCTCGGGCGCCGACGCGAACACCTTCGTGCTCAGCATGCTCTCCTCCCGCGGCACGCTCGAGCCCACGCGGCCGGTGCTCACGGTCTGGGGCGTTCTGACCGGCCTCTCGGCCGTCGCGATGCTCATCGTCGGCGGGCTCTCCGCGCTGCAGCAGGCGGCCATGCTCTCGGCGCTGCCGTTCACGGTCATCGTCGCGCTGCTCGGTATCTCCCTCGTCAAAGAACTGCAGAAGGATCACCGATTCGTCGGCCTGCACACGGTCACCCGGGACGAGATGGATCAGTTGATCAGCAGATAGTCGCCTTACGCGTACCGGTCGCCGACCGGGGGTGCACCCGTCCCGCGAGATCGGCGGGACGGGCGCACCGAGACCACTGAGCCGTTCGCGGCACCAGCACACCCAAGAGAAAGCCCATCCGAGTGAAAGCAGAGACATCGATGTCCGACACGACCCCTGGAACTGCCGAGCCGCAGTACGGCACGTCGCTCACGCGAACGGAACCGTTCGCCACCGAGCACATCCCGGTCGCCGAACGCCACGGCCACCCCCGCCACCAGTTCACCCTCTGGTTCGCAGCGAACATGGTGCTGGCGGTGATGGTCTCCGGCTTCTTCTCCTCGCTCTTCGGGCTCTCCGTGCTGCAGGGGCTCAGCGCCGTCGCCGTGGGGACGCTGCTCGGCGCCATCGTCATGGGCGTCCTGGCCGGCATCGGCACGAAGATGGGCGTGCCGCAGCAGGTGCAGGCCCGCGGGCCGATGGGCTACTTCGCGAACTTCGTGCCGATCGCGGTGCTCACCGTCATCTCGGCGATCGGGTGGACGGCCGTGAACACGGTGTTCGCGGTCATCGCCCTGCAGATGCTCGTCGACGTGCCGTTCTGGCTGGCCGCGGCGGTCATCTTCGTCGTCCAGGCGGTCTTCGCGATCTGGGGGCACAACCTGATCCACCTGATCAACAAGATCGCCACCGTCGTGCTCGCGATCCTCTTCGCCGTCATCACCGTGCTCTCGATGCAGCAGGTGGACTTCGCCGTCGGCGTGAACCCGGAGGCGCCGTACTACATGGGCGAGGTGGCCGGCTGGATCACCTTCGCCGGCTTCTTCTTCGCCTACGTGATGACGTGGACGCCGTTCGCCTCCGACTTCTCGCGCTACCTGCCGCAGACCACTTCGCACGGCAAGGTGACCTTCTTCACGGCGACCGGCACCTTCGTCGCCATGATGTGGCTCGGCGGCATCGGCGTGCTCGTGTCGAGCTTCGCCGGCGAACTCGACGCGATTCCCGCGCTCGCCGAGCTCACCGGCTCGTGGGCGCCCGTCGCGATGCTCACCGTGGTCGTCTCGACGCTTCCGGTGAGCGCCATGAACCTCTACGGCGGCTCGCTGTCGCTGCTCACGATCCGCATTCCCGTGAACCGGATCGTCGGCGTCGTGCTGATCGCGCTGATCAGCCTCGGGGTCACGCTGCTCATGCAGACGAACCCCTACGGCAGCTTCTACGACTTCCTCAACATCCTCGCCTACCTGGTGGTGCCGTTCAGCACCGTGCTGCTGCTCGACTACTACCTGCGGATGCGCAGTCTGGGCCACCTCGCGACCGAGGAGCTCTTCGACACGCGCCGCTCGGTCGAGTGGGGCTTCGTGGCCTGGGTCGTCGGCTGCGCCTTCTCGGCGCTGTTCTGGACCTCGACGCTCTTCACCGGCCCGCTCGCGAGCGCGTTCGCCGGGTTCGGGGACGTGTCGTTCGTGGCCGGCGCGCTCGCGGCGACGATCGCCTACGTCGCGCTTCGCCCGTTGCCCCCGCTCTCCTCGCTGCTCCGCGGCGGGCGGGATCGCGTCGAGGCGTCGGCATGAGCGAGCCCCGCGAACGCACGGCGAGCGCACTCGTCGTCATCGACATGCAGCACGTCTTCCGCGACGCGGACAGTCAGTGGGCGACGCCGGGCTACGACCGGGCGGCCGAGCGGATCTCGCGGCTGACCGACGCCTACCGGGGCGAGGTGATCTGGACGCGTTTCGTGCGGGATCCGCAGGAGTCGGGCAGCTGGTCCGACTACTACGCGCGCTGGAACGAGTGCCGCGAGCCCGAGGACTCGCCGGTGTGGGATCTCACCATGCCGGTCGCCGATGGCGATGACATCGTGAGCCTGCCGACCTTCTCGAAGTGGGGGGAAGAGCTCGCGGGGCTCACCAGCGAGCGGCAGCGGCTCGTCGTCTGCGGCGTCGCCACCGACTGCTGCGTGCTCTCCACCGTGCTCGGAGCGGTCGATGCGGGCAAGCACGTGACGCTCGTGGCCGATGCCTGCGCCGGCGTCACCGATCGCGCGCACGAGCAGGCGATCGAGCTGATGGGGCTGCTCGGCCCGATGGTCGAGGTCGTCACGACGGAGGAGCTCGTGGCGGCCCGGGTGGGCTGAGGCGCTCCGTCCGCCCGCACTCGCTCGACCGCCGATCCTGTCGGATCGGATCCAGGACCGTCGCCGATTCGTTCGGCGGCGGTCCTGTTCCGTCTCCAGCGGCCTCTCTCTCTTCATCTCTTCTTCTTCTCTCTTCCCATCCTGCGGGCCCTCGGCCTTCTCGCCGCAGTAGGGGAGAGCCGCGAGCGGGGAGGATCTCGCAGTTCGGGCGGAGATCTCAGTTCGGGAGGAGCCCCTGGGCGGTTTCCGTCAGCCCGATCTGCGATCTCCGCCCGAACTGCGTGTCGTCGAAGCGTGTAGCCCCCAGATTGTGCCGCGCGCCGTCGCTGCGGATCCCTTGCAGCGACCCGGACGGTGCCCCTGCCGCAATTCCCAGCCGGATCGCAGGAACTCGAGTCTGCGACACTGGCGCGATCGCGACCGTCCGAGTAAACTTGAGTCACATTCACTCAAGTTTGCGATCCGGCCGACCCGGCCGCCGCAACGCTTGCTGATCGAGAGAGGGAGACATGCAGGCAAATTGGCAACCCGCCGCCGAAGAGGGCGAGCAGAGCGCGCTCGAGCAGTTCGGCGTGAACCTCACCGAGGTCGCGCGCAGCGGCAAGCTCGACCCCGTGATCGGGCGCGACAGCGAGATCCGCCGCGTCAGCCAGGTGCTGACCCGGCGCACCAAGAACAACCCCGTGCTGATCGGCGAACCCGGCGTCGGCAAGACCGCCGTCGTGGAAGGCCTGGCCCAGCGCATCGTCCAGGGCGACGTCGCCGAGTCGCTCAAGGACAAGGAGCTGATCTCGCTCGACATCTCGGCGCTCATCGCGGGCGCGAAGTACCGCGGCGAGTTCGAGGAGCGCATGAAGGCGGTGCTCGCCGAGATCAAGGAGTCCGACGGCAAGATCATCACCTTCATCGACGAGTTGCACACGCTCATGGGCGCCGGCGGCGGCGAGTCGTCGGTGGCCGCCTCGCAGATGCTGAAGCCGATGCTGGCTCGAGGCGAACTGCGCCTCATCGGCGCGACCACGCTCGACGAGTACCGCGAGTACATCGAGAAGGACGCCGCGCTCGAGCGCCGGTTCCAGCAGGTCTACGTCGGCGAGCCCTCCGTCGAGGACACGGTCGCGATCCTGCGCGGACTCAAGGAGCGCTACGAGGCGCACCACAAGGTCACGATCGCCGACTCGGCACTCATCGCGGCCGCCTCGCTCTCGAACCGCTACATCACGGCGCGCCAGCTGCCCGACAAGGCGATCGACCTGATCGACGAGGCCGCCTCGCGCCTGCGCATGGAGATCGACTCGGCGCCCATGGAGATCGACGAGCTGCGCCGCGCCGTCTCGCGGCTGGAGCTCGAAGAGCTCGCCCTCAAGAAGGAGAAGGACGACGCCTCGAAGGAGCGCCTCGCGAAGCTGCGCTCGGACCTCGCCGAGAAGCGGGAGGAGCTGAGCGGGCTCGAGGTGCGCTGGGAGAAGGAGCGCGCCTCGCTGAACCGCGTGGGCGAGCTGCGCGAGCAGTTGGACCAGCTCAACATGCAGGCGCAGGTCGCCCAGCGAGAGGGCAACCTCGAGAAGGCGTCCAAGCTGCTCTACGGGGAGATCCCGGTGATCCAGAAGGAGCTCGCCGAGGCGGAGCGCGCCGAGATGAGCGGTGAGGCGACCGTCGACGGCGAGCCCCGCATGGTCAACGAGCAGGTCACCGACGAGGACATCGCGGGCGTCGTCGCGGCCTGGACCGGCATCCCGGTCGGGCGACTGCTGCAGGGCGAGACCGAGAAGCTGCTCGCGCTCGAGAACGAGCTCGGCAAGCGGCTGATCGGGCAGGGCGAGGCCGTGCGCGCGGTCAGCGACGCGGTGCGGCGATCCCGCGCGGGCATCGCCGACCCCAACCGGCCGACCGGATCCTTCCTCTTCCTCGGCCCCACCGGTGTCGGCAAGACCGAGCTCGCGAAGGCGCTCGCCGAGTTCCTCTTCGACGACGAGCACGCCATGGTGCGCATCGACATGAGCGAGTACGGCGAGAAGCACTCGGTGTCGCGCCTGGTCGGCGCTCCTCCCGGCTACATCGGCTACGAGCAGGGCGGCCAGCTCACCGAAGCCGTGCGACGCCGGCCCTACTCGGTCGTGCTGCTCGACGAGGTCGAGAAGGCCCACCCCGAGGTGTTCGACGTGCTGCTGCAGGTGCTCGACGACGGGCGCCTCACCGACGGCCAGGGCCGCACGGTCGACTTCCGCAACACCATCCTGATCCTCACCTCGAACCTGGGCTCGCAGTACCTCATCGATCCCGATATGCCGTGGGCGGAGAAAGAGGACGCGGTGCGCGAGACCGTGCGCCGCGCCTTCAAGCCCGAGTTCGTGAACCGGCTCGACGAGATGGTGATCTTCCACCCGCTCAGCGAGGCCGACCTGGCGCTGATCGTCGACCTCTCGGTCGACCGGCTGCAGACGCGGCTCGCGGACCGCCGCCTGACCGTCGCGGTGACCCCCGCGGCGCGAGTGTGGCTCGCGGCGAAGGGCTACGATCCCGTCTACGGGGCGCGTCCGTTGCGCCGCCTCATGCAGCACGAGATCGACGACCGCCTGGCGCGGGCCGTGCTCTCGGGCGAGGTGCGCGACGGTCAGACCGTGCTGGTCGACGTGGCGGCAGGCGGCGACTCGCTGTCGGTCGAGAGCGCCGGATCGATGCCGGCCTCCGGTGCCGGCCTCGGCGACGGCCCCGACGATGTGATCGAGGCCGAGCTGCTCGACGACTGACCCGCGCGCCGGTCGGCCGTCTGCGGCCAGGTGTACGGTGGATCGTGTCCGCGGAAGCGGTCGGCGAATCGGGGAGCGTGGCTGATGGCGGGGTCGACGAAGGGCGTGCTGCTGCGCTTCGCCCCCATGATCTACGGCCCCACCGTGCTGTTCGCGATCGGCGAGGGCGCTGTCGTACCGCTCATCCCGATCCTTGCCGCTCGCCTCGGCGGAGATCTCGCCGTCGCGGGTCTCGTGGCCTCCGCTCTCGTGGTCGGACAGCTCTGCGGCAACCTGCCCGCGGGCTGGCTCGTGGCGCGCTTCGGCGAGCGGCTCACGATGGCCGGCGCCGGCGGACTCGCCCTGCTCGGCGTGCTCGGCCTCATCCTCGCGCCATCGCTCGGGCTCCTCGCCGCCGCGGTCTTCGTGATCGGGCTGTGCGCCGCCGCCTTCGGGCTCGCGCGCCACGCCTTCATGACGACCCGGGTCCCGCTCTCGTTCCGGGCCAGGGCGCTCGCCCTGCTCGGCGGCTCGTTCCGCTTCGGCATGTTCATCGGCCCGTTCCTCGCCGCACTGCTCCTCAGCCTCACCGGGACCGAGGCCTCGGCCGCCTGGCTCTTCGCGGCCTGCCTGGTCGCCTGCGTGCTGCTCGTGCTGCTGGGGCCGGATCCGGAGCGCAGTCTCGAGGCAGAGGCTTCGGCGCCGGCCGGGTCGTCGCGCGACGCCC
>NZ_JBHSRW010000076.1:0-10597 GCF_042659205.1 Leucobacter soli | reverse complement strand
CCGTGCGCGGCGGCGGCCCGCTTCGCCTCCCGCCGACGCCGGGCGATCCCCTCACCGGCGATCACCTCGCCCGAGCGGATCAGCACCCCGGAGGCGATGGCCTCGGGGGAGCAGACGAGGTTGAGGGCGAAGTGGATCCCGTGGCTCAGATAGACGTAGGCGTGCCCTGGCGGGCCGAACATAGAGGCGTTGCGCTCGGTCCGCCGGCTGCGCGAGTGCGAGCCCCCGTCGTAGGGCCCCGGCGTGCCGACGCCGTGGTAGGCCTCGACCTCGGTGATGCGGATCCGTACCGCGCCGTCGTCGCCGAGCACGGCGAGGTGCGCGCCGAGCAGCTGCGGCGCCACCTCCAGCGCGTGATCGAAGAACAGTTCGCGACTCACCGGACCAGTATCTCAAGGTCTCTCGACGCGATCGCGCCTTCATGAGCGATCGTGCCGACGGGCGTGCGACGAACCTGGCAATACACCGGCCCGACCGGCATGTCCAGGATCCGGAATGGGTCGTAGCGTAGCGTTGGGAGAAGCGATCGGCGTCCGCCCTTGGCTTCACTCCACTGCCGCCGACAGGCGCGTGGCCGACGAAACGACGCTCAGATCTCCTCTTCCTCCGCTGCGAACGTCAGCACCCTCGGTCCCCTCCGTCAGACCTACGCGCGCAAGGCGGACTTCCCGCCGATCGCGCGCGCCTACACGCAGATCTCGCGGGTGATCCAGGAGAGCGGGCTCCTGCGCCGTGCTCCGTGGTTCTACGCGAGCGTGGGCGCGGTGCTCCTGCTCGGCTTCGGCGGTGCCATCGCCGGGTTCATCCTGTTCGGGGACAGCTGGTACCAGCTGCTCATCGCCGCGGCCCTCGGCATCCTCTTCACGCAGGTCGCCTTCCTCGGCCATGAGGCCGCTCACCGGCAGATCCTGGCCTCGGGGCCCGCGAACGACCGGCTCGCCCGCGTGCTGGTGGCTTTCGTCGGGATGAGCTATTCGTGGTGGGATTCGAAGCACAGCCGGCATCACGCCAACCCGAACCGCGTCGGCAAGGATCCCGACATTGAGGTCGACACCATCTCCTTCCTCGAAGCAGACGCGAGCGAGGCCCGAGGCCTGCGCCGGGCCATCACCCGGCGACAGGGATGGTTGTTCTTCCCGCTACTCACGCTCGAGGGGCTCAATCTGCACGCACAGGGCTTCGCGCACCTCTGCAGCCGTGGCCCGGTCAAGGGCCGCTGGGCGGAACTCGGGATGCTCGCGCTCAGGTTCGCGCTCCTGCTCACTCCGATCCTTCTCCTGCTCCCGCTCGGGAAGGCTGCGGCGTTCCTCGGCGTGATGCTCGCGGTGTTCGGCGTGTACATGGGGGCGTCGTTCGCCCCCAACCACAAGGGGATGCCGGTGATCGCGCCGGAGGAGCGCCTGGACTTCTTCTCCAAGCAGGTCCGCACTTCGCGCAACATCCGCGGCGGCTGGTGGGCGACCTGGCTCATGGGCGGCCTGAACTACCAGATCGAGCATCACCTGTTCCCGAGCATGGCGCGCCCCCACCTCGCCAAGACCAGGGAGGTCGTCCGCGACTTCTGCAAGGCGAACGACGTTCCGTATACGGAGACGTCGCTCGGAGAGTCGTACGCCATCGTGATCCGATACCTGAATCGCGTCGGCCTCGCGGCGAGGGATCCCTTCGACTGCCCTATGGTGGCGCAGTACCGGCGGGCCTGAGCCCTGTCCGAACGCTTCTGCAGCGTCCTGAAGCACCGGGGCTATCGGACTCTTGCCTGCAGGCGCGTTACTCCTGCGAAGTGTCCGGAGCGTTCGCTGCGAACAACGATCTTGAGCGTCTTGCCCTTCAAACGCTTCGGAACTCTGAGTTTCTGCGGTGAGAACTTCTTCCAGCCACCACCGTCGTAATACCAGTATTTGACTCTGGTCTCGGCCGGCCAGGTGGCGCGGATGCGAACCGTTTTGCCTGCTTTCACTTTGCCGACGATCTTCGGATTCTTGATTGCCTTGACCGGACGCTTCGTGACTGAAACGTGAGTCGTCTCGGCGCTTTTCACCTTCACCAGCGTGTTGGCGCTGTACCCGTCGCTAGGGTCTTTGCCGTAGCCGCACTTCTTCAAGCTGCTCGAAAGGTAGTAGTTTCCAGCTGGAACGCTGAACTTCGGCTTCACCGCACCGCTCGATGGAACACTGAACCTTCCGCTGATCCCGCGGACGGAGGCGGAAGCGCCTTCGACCACGGCATGTCCGGTGTTGGATGCGGCACCAGGGCAATCGAGCGTTCCGGAAATTCTTCCACCGAGCCGTAGCCTGCTGTTGCCGAGCGCGTAGGCATTCCCAGGGTCCAGGCGGAAGGAGGAGCCGGGGGCGGCATCGATGCCCCAGTAGTAGAGAGTGTCCCCGTTCGTCGGAACTACGAGTGACTCCCATGAACCCGGCTGCCTGGCCCAGGACGAATAGTAGCCCTGCTTGGCTGCGGCGGTGTCGACGAGAAAGAGGACGGCGTACCTTGCGCCGGTCTTGGACACCTTCTTGCTGAAGGCATAGCTTCCGTCCGAGCCAGTGCGGGTGCTCGAGATCAGAGTGTCGCCCTTGTCCAGAGATTTCGCCTTTTCGCGAGCGGGACGAATTCGGTACAGCGAGACGTCCATCCCGTCGACAGGTTCTCCCTCGGCGTCGAGAACGGATCCCGTGACCTTGATACGGTCCGAGGGAACCGAGCTCTCCGAAGTCGTCGCATGCGCTGGAGCCACATATCCGCAAATCATCGCCGCAGTGATACATGCAGCGAAACCAGTCTTGAGAACCGGCTTCAGTCCGCTGAGGGCTGCGTTGGTGAAAGGCGGCACAGGGGGCTCTTCTCTTACTCGGAACGGGGCGAAGCTTGAACCAGCATTTCGAGTCCATTGCTTCTGAACAACCGTAGCTTCGCATTGACTGAGTCGGCAACCACGGTCGATTTGCTGCCCCTAGCGAGCTGCTGAGGGGGAACTCTGAAGCAGTGCCTCGAAGTTCAGCCGGTCGACGAACGAAGCCCCTTGCTCAATAGTCCGCCTAGGCGAGAGACATCCGCTGAGTCCACTGGGCTGGAGCAGTTGTCGGGGGCGTTAGCTCAGCCGGTTAGAGCAGCGGACTCATAATCCGTCGGTCGCGGGTTCAAGCCCGCACGCCCCACTTTCCCTGTCCGTGTGACATGCCTGCCGATACTCGCGACGCGCTGAAGCGGGCACGTGCCGCTTACCGACCCCTCTGAGGTTGAAGCGCAATCGTGGAGTTTGCGAGCAGCTTCGGCTAGCGTGTCTAGCAGTTTCACGAAACCGCGCAAGACAATGACGCTATCGAGAGGAATCCCGTGGCTCAGAGACGAAACCTGAAGAGGATCGGTGTTTCTGCGCTTACAACGCTCCTGCTCGTCGCGGGCTCGCTGAGCGTTCCTACTGCGGCGCACGCGGCGGTGAGCCTGGAGGTCGGGCCAAGCACCCTGCCGGTCGATGGGACGTTGGAGATCGCGGGCGCCGGCTGCCCCGCGTCGAGCCCGGTCGAACTCTATTTCTGGCAGACGACGGGCTCGCCCTACAAGTATGAGTTCACCGCGTCCCAGCCCGATGGGAGCTTCGCATACTCGCTGGCGCTCGACGGCCTTTGGCCGAACGGTGTGCAGATCGGGATCCGTGCGAGCTGCGGAGGGTCGGAGTCCGAACCGAGATTCGTGTTGACCGAGCAGCCGTCGACGCTCGCGGTGAACGTCTCGTTCTCCCGTTCGGCGCAACGCTATGGCCGGTCAGAACTGGCCACAGTCTCGTTCGATCCGGCTACCACGCTCGGCATGGTCTCGCTCTCGGTCGACGGGAAGCAGCTCAGCGCGAAGTATCGTGAGGATGCCGTCTGGTCAGACCCCATCGACTTCGTGCTGCCCGCCAAGCTCAAGGTGGGCAAGCGGACAATCGTCGCCACCTTCAGACCGAGCGCACCCGGTGCCGCACCGACCGTGAAGACCGTGAAGTACACGGTGAAGAAAGCGCTCACCAAGACCTCCATCACCCTGTCGAAGAAGCGGGCGAAATCGAGTGAGAACGTGAGAGCGATCATTCGGGTCAAGGCAGCGGGAGTCGAGAAGCCGAGCGGCAAGATCACGATCCGCGACGGGAAGAAGACGCTCAAGACCGTTACCATGCGCGGGTACCGCAAGGGCAAGCTCTCCGTCGTGCTGCCCAAGATCAAACGCCCGGGCGTTCATCGGATCACAGTGCGCTTCCACGGCAGTTCCACGATGACCGCCGAATCGAGCGCTGCCAAGACCCTGCTCGTTCGCGCGAAGTAACGCGTAATGCCGGGCGACGAAGTGACCCCGGGCATCATAATCCGTCGAAGCCCTGGCCGTACCGGCGGTGTCGCCGAGGGCGTCGATGGGGTTCGCGCTCCCGACGGAACCGTGGGTCCAGGATGCCCCATGCCCACGACGGTGCCGTCCGATCCGATCGCCCGCGAGTCGATGCGGTCACCGATCCTGTCTCGTGCCTCGGGTAAGGTCACCGGATAGCTGACGGCCCAGAGCGCGTTCGCAGCAGAGAACCGGGTTGCGCCGCCAGAACGACCCGCCGAGACGCGTCGTTTCTCGTCCGCTCCGCGCATCCGGCCGAGTGCGCGCCGAGCACGAGGCTGGTCGCCGTCCGCGCCCGTCACGGTGAGCGTCGCCCCGAGCAGCCGCGGAGCGACCTGCAGCGCAGGGTCGAAGAACAACAGTTCGCGGCTCACCGCACCAGTATCCCAGCTCGTCCGGCGCGGTGCTCGCGGGGCGCCTCAGCGGCGCCGGTACGGGTACTCGCTCTCCCGCCCCTGGAACCTGAGCACCGCCTCGTTGCGCACGATCCCGTTCTGAATCTCTACGGCCTTGCGAATGGTGTCGTCGGCCTGCCAGGCCTTCGGCCCGGCGATCACCGTCTCGAGGTAGGGGATGAGCGCCTCGCTGACCTCCCAGGTGGCCGAGTTCCAGAGCAGGGAGGGCGTGTGATCGACGGCGTAGTAGTGCACGCGATTGCCGACCTCGAACATCGGGTCCTCGAACGTCGTGGGCTTCGCCCAGCTGAAGCCCATGCCCGCATCGCAGGAGACGTCGACGATGAGCGATCCGGGCCGGAAGGCATGCAGATCCTCGTCCGTCAGATAGATGAGCGGATCCTCCGGGTTCTGCAGCGTGCAGTTCACCACGATGTCGCTCTCGGCCAGGTACGAGGCGAGCTCGACCCTGCCCTCATCTTCCGTGATCGCGAAGCTGTACTCCTCTTCGTGGTCGATCTGCACCATCTGCGCGGAGTGGATCGGCGCCGCGACCGCGGCGACGCTGCGCATCGTCAGCACCCTCACCTCGTGGACCCCGTTCGCGTTCAGGGCGGTCACGGCGCCGCGGGCGGTCGCGCCGAAGCCGATCACCGCCGCCGTCAGCTTGCGGCCGTAGGTGCCGGTGGCCCCCATGAGTTCCAGGCTGTGGATGATCGAGGCGTAGCCCGCGATCTCGTTGTTCTTGTGGAAGACGTGCAGGCCGAAGCTGCCGTCGCCGTTCCAGTGGTTCATCGCCTCGAAGGCGATCAGCGTGAGCTTCTTGTCGATCGCCAGCTGCGCGATCTCGACGTCCTGCACGCAGTGCGGCCAGCCCCAGACCGTCTGCCCGTCGCGGAGCGAGGCGAGATCTTCCGGCTGCATCTTGGGCACCAGGATCACATCGCAGCGCTCGATCAACTCGGCCCTCCCGAGAACGCCCCCGACATACGGAGTCAGCTCGTCGTCGGAGACGTCGAACTTGTCGCCGTAGCCGGTCTCGATGAAGAGGGAGGCCGCGACGTCTGCGGGGATCCGCTGGAAGTGGCTCGGATGGATCGGGAGCCGGTACTCGTTCTCCAAGGACGACTGCCCGAAGATTCCTATTGAGAGCATGACCTGTCACCTGCCGCTTTCGGATCGATCGGACGAGCGCACGGGTAACCGCGACTCGTCCGGTGGCCGGATCCTCGCTGATCCGGTCACTCGAACAGTACGCCATCGGGCGGAGAGGTCAAATTCGAGGGTCGGTTCGTCCACTAGGCTGGAGCAGTCGCCTCGGGGCGTTAGCTCAGCCGGTTAGAGCAGCGGACTCATAATCCGTCGGTCGCGGGTTCAAGCCCCGCACGCCCCACCGCATACCCGAAGCAGGCCCGCGAAGCCGAGCGTTACGATGGAGCATGGCCCTGCATTGGAAGCTCGTCATCGATTGCCGCGATCCGCACGCGCTCGCCGACTTCTGGGCCGCGGCCCTCGAGTACACGGTCGAGGATCCCGGGATGCTGGTCGAACAGCTCCTCGCCGCCGGGCAGCTGCCCGAAGCCCTGACCCTGGAGCACGGTGGCACACGCCGCTTCCGCGGGCTCGCCGCGATCCGGCATCCGGATGACGCGTACGACGAGGTGAGCGGAACCGGCCAGGGGAGGAGGTTCCTCTTCCAGGAGGTGCCGGAGCCGAAGAGCGTGAAGAACCGGTTGCACCTCGACGTCCACGCGGGCGAAGGCGGACTCGACGCGCTGGTGGACCGGCTGGAGTCCCTCGGGGCGGAGCGCATCGAATGGATCGACCAGGGCCCGGCCGGCCGTTGGTGGGTGATGCGGGACCCCGAGGGGAACGAGTTCTGCGCGGCGGGCTGACCGGGCGAGGCGCGCGAGGCGAGTACTCGCCTGAACGTTTCCCCGTTGTTCTCCCGCAGGGCTTTGCGCCGCGGCGGGTTTCGTGGCACTCTTGGACTGACGGCGGTGCCTCGCACCGATCCCGGGATTCGACGTTGGGGAAGACGTTCCGAATCGAGGGGAGACCGTTATGACGTCGATAGCGGCCCGAGCGGGTGCCTCGGGGGTGCTCGTGGTGCACTCCTGCCCGAAGGGCCTCACCTCCCACGTCGAGTGGGCGCTCGCGAGCCGGATCGGCACCGTCGTGAAGCTCGACTGGTCGCCGCAGCCGTTGCTGCCCGACATGCTCCGCGCCGAGGCGTCCTGGCACGGACCGGTCGGCACCGGTGCAGCGGTCGCCTCGTCGCTGTTCGGATGGCACGAGCTCAGGTTCGAGATCACCGAGGACCAGACCGGCATCAGCGACGGCGGGCGATGGATGCACGCGCCCACGCTCGGCATCTTCCACATGCAGACCGACAGTGCCGGGAACGGTGTGCTCACCGAGGACGCCGTTCGTGCGGCGATCGTCGGAGCCGCCGGCGATGCGGAGCGCCTCGCGCGCGAGCTTCGTCTCGCCCTCGGAGAGGCTTGGGACGAGGAACTCGAACCCTACCGGCAGGCCGAGGTCGGCGACGCGACGATCTTCGCCCTGCCGCGGCTCAACGCGGGATAGGCTGCGCCGAACCCCGAATGGTGCCCGGACTCGGCGGCAGTCCCCGACTCAGCGGCTACTGATCGTAGGAGCGGACCGCGACGACGGCGTTGTGGCCCCCGAACCCGAACGAGTTCGAGATCGCGAGCTGCGGGCCGTCGCCCAGTGGCACCGGCCGGCTCGAAGCGCTGAACGGGATCTCGGGATCCTGATCGACGAGATTGATGGTCGGGGGAGCGACCCGCTCCTTCACCGCGAGCACGGTGAAGAGGGCCTCGAGAGCGCCCGTTCCGCCGAGCAGGTGCCCGGTCGCCGCCTTCGTCGCGGAGACGGGGATGTCGCGGACGCGATCGCCGAAGACCTTCTGCAGGGCGACGAACTCGTTGACGTCGCCGACCGGAGTCGAAGTCGCGTGGGCGTTGATGTGGGTGACCTCGTCGGCACTCGCTCCGGCCGCGCCGAGCGCCAGCTCCACGGCGCGGATGGCGCCGCGACCCTCGGGGTCGTTCGCCGTGATGTGGTAGGCGTCGGCGGTCACGCCGCCGCCCGCGATCTCGGCGTAGATCTTCGCTCCGCGGGCGAGCGCGTGCTCCTCTGTCTCCAGCACCAGGGCTGCCGCGCCCTCGCCCATGACGAAGCCGTCGCGGTCGATGTTGTAGGGGCGGGAAGCCGATTCGGGGGAGTCGTTGCGCTTGGAGAGCGCCTGCGCCGAATTGAACGCCGCGAGCGTGATCGGGTGGATCGCGGCCTCCGAGCCGCCGGCGATGACGACGTCCGCCAGGCCGGCCTGCAGGTGCTCGTAGGCGTTGACGACGGCCTCGGTGCTCGAGGCGCAGGCGGAGGCGACGGTGCGTGCGTAGGCGCGAGCCTCGAGATGCATCGAGATGGCCGCCGAGGGCGCGTTCGGCATGAGCATGGGGACCGTGAGCGGCATCACGCGGCGCGGGCCCTTCTCGCGGAGCGTGTCCCAGGCGTCGAGCAGCGACCAGAGGCCGCCGATCCCGGTGGCCCAGTCGACGCCGAAGCGCTCCGCGGGCACGTCGGGGTTGCCCGCATCGGCGATCGCCTCGAGCGCGGCCACGAGCGCGAACTGGCTGGAGGGATCGAGCCGCTTCGCGACCGGGCGCTCCAGGACCTCGTCGGGGTGGACCTTCGCCTTGCCCGCGAAGTTCACGGCCAGGCCGTACTGCTCGGCCCAGTTGTTCTCGAGCGAGTGGATACCGGACTCGCCGGCGAGGAGGGAGCTCCAGCTCTCGGGGGCTGTGCCGCCGATGGGCGTGGAGGCGCCGATGCCGGTTACGACAATCTTCTTCGTCATGAGTGGGGCTCCGCTGGTGTCCTGGGATGCGTTCGGGGCCGGGGCGCGGATGCGCCCCGGAATCTGCTGGCGGCGATGAGGGAAGGTGCCGAACCCGTTGACGGGCTCGGGGAGCGGCACCCCCTCGAGGTGCCGTTACTCCTGCGCGCCGGCGATGAAGCTGACGGCGTCGCCGACGGTCTTGAGGTTCTTGACCTCCTCGTCGGGGATCTTCACGTCGAACTTCTCCTCGGCGTTCACGACGATGGTCATCATCGAGATCGAGTCGATGTCGAGGTCATCGGTGAACGACTTGTCGAGGGCGACGACGTCGGCCGCGATCCCGGTCTCGTCGTTGATGAGCTCGGCCAGGCCGGCGAGGATCTCGTCGTTGCTGTATGCCATGTGTTTCTCCTTAGGGTGAATGGTCGTGATCGTCAGTGAGTCTAGTGTGCTGCGGTGCGCAGTCCGGTGAGGGTTTCCGCGCGGTGCGCCGATCAGGGGAGCTCGACTACCTGCGCGCCGTAGACGAGGCCGGCGCCGAAGCCGATCTGCAGTGCGAGTCCGCCGGAGAGCTCCGGCCGCTCCTCGAGCAGTGCGTGCATCGCGAGCGGCACCGAAGCGGCCGACGTGTTGCCCTGCATCTCGATGTCTCGGGCGATCACGACGGAGTCGGGGAGCTTCAGCTGCTTCGCGAACTCGTCGATGATGCGCATGTTGGCCTGATGCGGGATGAACGCGGCGAGGTCGCCCGGCTCGATGCCCGAGGCCTCGAGCGTGCGGCGTGCGGCCTTCGCCATCTCCCAGACGGCCCAGCGGAACACGGTCTGCCCGTCCTGTCGCAGCGTGGGCCAGGGAACCTCTCCGGGATTGTTCCGGTACTCCTCGAACGAGGTCGTCATGCGGATCGCATCCCACTTCTCGCCGTCGGAGCCCCAGATCGTCGGCCCGATTCCGGCGTGATCGCTCGCACCGACCACCACGGCGCCGGCGCCGTCGCCGAGCAGGAACGAGATCGAGCGATCGGTCGGATCGACGAGGTCCGAGAGCTTCTCGGCGCCGATCACGAGCACGTTCTTGCAGACGCCCGAGCGGACGAGCGCATCGGCCTGCCCGACGCCGTAGACGTAACCGGCGCAGGCCGCCGAGATGTCGAACGCCGCTGCGGGTGCGAGGCCGAGCCGGTACGCGGCGAGCGACGCCATCGACGGGGTCACCGCCACGTTCGAGATGGTCGAGATGATCACGCCGTCGATCTCCGAACGGTCGAGACTCGACCGCGCGATCGCCTCTTCGCCCGCGGCCACGGCGAGATCCACTGCTCCGACGGATTCGCTGGCGCGCCGGCGCTGGATGATGCCGGTGCGCTGACGGATCCACTCGTCGGAGGAATCGATCGGGCCGATCAGGTCGTCATTGGGCACGTCGAGGTCGCCGCGGGCTGCGCCGACGGAGAGGATTCTCGTGTGCGCGGGTCCGGTGATCTGCGCCAGCTTGCTCATGGAATGCGATCCTCTCGGGTCAGGCGGCTGCGCCGTCGATCAGCTCGATGGCGGCGTCGAGATCGGCCGGGGTCTTCACGGCCACGGTCGGCACGCCCTTGAGCGCGCGCTTCGCGATCCCGCTGAGCGCGCCTGCCGGGGTGAGCTCGATGAGGCCGGTGATGCCGGCGGACCGGAAGCCCTCCATGCAGGCGTCCCAGCGGACAGGGTTCGCGATCTGCGAGACGAGCAGCTCGACGTAGCGGCTGCCGCTCGTGACCTCGGAACCATCGGCGTTCGTCCAGAGGCGGTGGGTCGGATCCTGCGCAGTCGTGCGGGACGCCGCCTCCCGCAGCACGGGGACGGCGCTCGCCATGTACGAGGTGTGGAAGGCCCCGGCGACCTGCAGCTGGATCACGCGGGCGCCGCGCGGGGCGTCCTCCGCGAGCGCGGCCAGTGCATCGAGGGCGCCCGCCGCGACAATCGGCCCG
>NZ_JBHSRW010000075.1:0-10623 GCF_042659205.1 Leucobacter soli | reverse complement strand
CGCGGTACCGGGCGCAGCGGAACCTGGCGCAGCGAGCACCGGGGTCGCGGGTGCCGGGTCCGCCGAGGCAGCGGGCGACGCTGTCGACCGCTCGACGGTGGATCCGCTCCCGCCGCCCGCCGCCTCGACGACCACAGCCCCGCCGCTCTCCGTCCCGACACTCTCCGTCCCGCCGCACATGGCCCCGCCACCTACTGCGCCGGTCGAAGCGCCGCCCGCGGCCGGGCAGATGTTGCCGCCGCTGCCCGCTCCCCCGGTGATCGGACCGGACGGGATCCCGTTGCCGGGCGCCGCTCCCCTGCCCCTGCCGATCCCCCAGCCGGCACCGCAGCGGTTGCCGCAGGCGTTCTCGGCGGCGCCGCTCGGCCCGCAGCAGAACCAGGCGCGGAACCCGCGCGGTCTGAGCACGGTCGCCAAGGTGATCGTCGCCATCCTGGTCGTCGGCTTCATCCTCGGGGTCGGTTCGCAGCTGTTCCGTTCGTTTCCGGGATCCGACGGTTTCGGCTGGGAGTTCAGCGATGAGGAGTTCGAGCAGGATCCCGGCTTCTTCGACGACGAGGAGTTCTTCGATGAGGACCTCGATGGCTGGGATGAGAACGACGAGTTCGACGGTACCGACGAGTGGGAAGACGAGTTCCCAGAAGACGAATTCGACGACGAATTTGACGCCGGATTCGATGACGGATCCGGCGACGGCTGGTGACCCAGCGCGGCGGGCGCCGTCGAGTCGGCTGATCGTGCGGATCGGCGCGATCCTGCACCGCATCGTTCCGTCCCGGCCGCAGAATCGCACCGATCTGCAGAATCGCACACGCGAAACCGCGTTGCCCTGTGCAATCCTGCAGATCGGTGCTTTCCTGCAGATCGGTGCAATCCTGCAGACCTGTGTCTTCCTGCAGATCGGCGCGATCCTGCAGCTCACAGGTGCGGTACGTTGTCGCCTCGACCGCAGAACTGCTAACCTGTACAGGTTGTCCGTCCGCGCGCATGTCGTGCAGCGCGTCCGGGCACGTGCATAAACACCCTCCTGCTGCAGAAATCCTGCAGCCGTGTAGTCCGAAGGAGGTGGGTCAGTAATGCATCCTTACGAACTCATGGTGATCCTCGATCCCGGTATCGATGAGCGCACCGTGGCCCCGAGCATGGACAAGTTCCTCGGCGTCATCCGCAATGCGGGCGGCGAGATCGAGAACGTGGACATCTGGGGCAAGCGTCGTCTCGCGTACGAGATCAAGAAGCAGGCCGAGGGCATCTACGTCGTCGTCAACTTCACCGCGACCCCCGAGGCGACCGCCGAGCTCGATCGTCAGCTGGGCCTCAGCGAGGCCGTGCTCCGCACCAAGGTGCTGCGCTCGGACGAGCTCATCGCGCAGCGTGCCGCTCAGTCGAAGCGCGACCAGGCCAAGGCCGCCCGCGCCGCGAAGGTCGGCGCCTAGGTCATGGCCGGCGAGCCGCTGATCACCGTCGTCGGCAACCTCGTTGCCGACCCCGAGCCTCGCGTCAGCCAGGCCGGCAAGTCGTGGGTGACGTTCCGCATCGCCTCGACCCCGCGCGTGCGCGATCGCCAGTCCGGCGATTGGTCGGACGGCGAACCGCTGTGGCTGGGCTGCCGTGCGTACGGCGAGTACGCCGACAACATCGCGGCGTCGCTGACGAAGGGCATGCGCGTCATCGTGCAGGGTCGTCTGACGCAGCGCAGCTACACCGACAACCAGGGCCAGCAGCGCACCTCGCTCGATCTCGAGGTCGAAGAGGTCGGCCCGTCGCTCCGCTTCGCAACGGCCTCGGTCACCCGTGGTCAGTCGCGCGGCCAGGGCGGCGGCTTCGGCGGCGGTCAGCCCGCGGGTCAGCCGAGCTGGGGCCAGTCGGCCTCGGGCTCGTCGCCCGCGCGTTCCGACAACCCCTGGAGCGATTCGGGCGCCGGGAACTCGGGCCAGGGCGCCGGCGGCGACTTCGGCTCGGGCTTCGACGACGAGCAGCCCTTCTAGGCACGTCCAGACAGTAAGCCGCCCTCGGGCGGAGAAGAACGTTCGCCCCGCTACGGGGCAGCAGACGAAAGAGAATCACAATGGCAGGCAAGTCCAGCGGCGCAGGCCGCAAGCCGGGCCGCGGCAAGAACGCGAAGGTCGCCGCGCCCGCGAAGAAGCAGACCGTCGGCGTCATCGACTACAAGGATGTCGCGACGCTGCGCAAGTTCATCTCTGAGCGCGGCAAGATCCGCGCCCGCCGTATCACCGGCGTGTCCGTGCAGGAGCAGCGACTGATCGCGAAGGCCGTGAAGAACGCCCGCGAGATGGCGCTCCTCCCCTACGCCGGTTCCGGCCGATAAGGAGTCGCATCATGGCGAAGATTATTCTGACCAACGAGGTCGTGGGCCTCGGCTCGGCCGGCGATGTCGTCGAGGTGAAGAACGGGTACGCCCGCAACTACCTCGTGCCCCAGGGCTACGCGGTGCACTGGACCCGCGGTGGCGAGGCCCAGGTCGCGCAGATCCGCAAGGCTCGCGAGACCCGTGCGCACGCCTCGGTCGAGGACGCGCAGGCGCTGAAGGCCAAGCTGCAGGAGGGCAAGATCCGCCTGTTCGCGAAGACCGGTGCTGAGGGCCGCCTGTTCGGCTCGGTGAAGCCCGCCGCCGTCGCGGCCGCTGTGGCCGAGGCCGGCATCGGCGAGATCGACAAGCGCAAGATCACCGTGCCGACCATCAAGACGACGGGTGAGTACCAGGCGACGATCCACCTCCACGAGGGCGTCGACGCCGAGGTCGTGCTGCAGATCATCGCGCAGCGCTGACGTACGGACCGCGCGTTCCATCGCGCAGGATCGCGGGGCCCGGCCATTCGGCCGGGCCCCGCTTTCGTGTTCCCGTCGTGCGTCGTCGAGCGCGCCGGCCGTGCGCCCTCGAGCACCCTCGAGGGCGCCTGTCGAGCGCAGCCGGAGACTGCGCCCCGAGCGTCATGCGTTCCGTCCCGTTCACCTCGGCTTCGAATCCGCGTCGGACCGACCGCCGTGATCAGGGATTCTCTTGAGAGAAGAATCCCACTTGACAAGCGGGTCAATCGTCCTCGAGTTCTCCACAACCGCGTGTCGGGCAGAAGCCTCAAGTCTCGCCTGAGAGTTGAATAACTTCACAGCTGTGAAATCTAAAAAATCCTGATCAAAAGATAAATACTCACCAAATCCGAAAAACTATCCACAAGTTATCCCCATATCTGGGGAGAACTCGGTCAGGAAAGCGGTGAGTTATACACGAAGTTATCCACAGGCTGCCGCAGCATGCCGGGCGGACCATTTGTGAAGAGGCGCGCGGGGGCCATACCGTGAATGTCGGTGGTGGGGTGTCTGATGGGTGAACAGACATCACCTCAGGGTGCCGAGTCACGGCCCCGGCCCGCGAAAGGAGCAACGAGTGTCGATCGCGCATCTCGGAATCCCCGTCGCAGACGACGGCTTCGAAGAGGTCACCCGGGGGTTCGAGCGCACGCCGCCCTATGATCTGCTCGCAGAGCAGAGCGTGCTCGGTGGCATGCTGCTGTCGAAGGACGCGGCCGCCGATGTGACCGGCCTGCTCAGGGGCTCCGACTTCTACGTGCCGAAGCACGAGGTCATCTACGAGGCCGTGCTGACGCTCTACTCGCAGGGCGAACCGACCGATGCGATCACGGTCACCGATCAGCTGACCAAGACGGGCGACCTGCAGCGCGCGGGCGGCGCCGAGTACCTGCACACGGTGACGAGCATCGTGCCCACCGCGGCGAACGCGAGCTTCTACGCCGAGATCGTCGCGGAGAAGGCGCTGCTGCGCCGTCTGGTCGAGGCCGGCACGCGCATCACGCAGATGGGTTACGCGGGCGAGGGCGAGGCGATCGACCTCGTCAACAACGCGCAGGCCGAGATCTACGCCGTCACGGGTGCCGAGCAGGCGGACGACTACGTGCCGCTCTCGACCGCGCTCACCGCGGCGGTCGAGGAGATCGAGAAGGCCCAGATGCACGACGGCGGCATGCTGGGCGTGCCGACCGGGTTCACCGAGCTCGACGAGAAGACCAACGGCTTCGCCCCTGGCCAGATGATCATCATCGCCGCCCGCCCCGCCATGGGCAAGTCGACCCTGGCCCTCGACGTCGCGCGCGCGGCATCGGTCGGGGCCGGCCAGACCACCGTGTTCTTCTCGCTCGAGATGGGCCGCGCCGAGATCGCCATGCGTTTGATCTCGGCCGAGGCGAGCATCCCGCTCCAGACGCTGCGCAAGGGGCAGCTCGACAGTCACGACTTCCAGAAGCTGGCGGTCACTCAGGCGCGCATCAACGAGGCGCCGCTCTTCATCGACGACAGCCCGAACCTCACCCTGGTGGAGATCCGGGCGAAGTGCCGTCGATTGAAGCAGCAGCACAATCTGAAGATGGTGGTCATCGACTACCTGCAGCTGCTCTCTTCGGGGAAGAAGACCGAGAGCCGCCAGCAGGAGGTGAGCGAGTTCTCGCGCGCGCTCAAGCTGCTGTCGAAGGAGCTCGAGGTCCCCGTGGTCGCGCTGTCGCAGCTGAACCGCGCGTCGGAGCAGCGCGCGGACAAGATGCCGGCCATCAGCGACCTGCGCGAGTCGGGATCGCTGGAGCAGGACGCCGACGTCGTGATCCTGCTGCACCGCGAGAACACGTACGAGAAGGAGAACCCGCGCGCGGGCGAGGCGGATCTCATCGTCGCGAAGCAGCGCAACGGCCCCACCGGCACGGTGACGGTGGCCTTCCAGGGCCACTACTCGCGCTTCCAGAACATGCCGAGCTGAGAGCTCGGAGTTCCCGAGCCGCCGCAGGAGACCCCGGACCTCGGATGATGCCTGGTGGCCGAGGTGATACCGCGTCCCAGGGGAGTTGCCCCGAGCCCGCATCCGGGCCAGACTGAGCCGTGAGCCTGTTCCCGACGATGCGAAAGAGGACCCCAGATGAGCCATGTCGACCCCACGAAGCTCCCCGCGCTCGATCCCGCAGACCCGGCCGCGCTCGACGACCTGCTGAGCAGCGACGAGAAGGAGATCCGCGGCGCCGTGCGGCAGATGCTCGATCAGAGCGTCGAACCGTACATCGCCGAGTGGTTCGAGAACGGCGCGATCCCGAACATCCGCGAACTGACGAAGGAGTTCGGATCACTGGGTCTGCTGGGCATGCACCTCGAAGGCTACGGCTGCGCAGGCATGACCGCGACGGAGTACGGGCTCGCCTGCTTGGAGCTCGAAGCGAGCGACTCCGGCCTGCGGTCGCTGGTCTCCGTCCAGGGATCCCTCGCGATGTTCGCGATCTGGCGCTGGGGTTCCGAGGAGCAGAAGCAGCAGTGGCTGCCCGGTATGGCGGCCGGCGACCTGATCGGCTGCTTCGGCCTGACCGAGCCCGATGCGGGGTCGGACCCGGGCAGCATGAAAACCCGTGCGCGTCGGGACGGTAGCGATTGGGTGCTCACCGGCAACAAGATGTGGATCTCGAACGCACCCTTCGCCGACGTCGCCGTCGTCTGGGCGATGACCGACGAAGGCGTGCGCGGCTTCATCGTGCCGGCCGGCACCCCCGGCTTCTCCGCGCCCGAGATCAAGCACAAGCTGTCGCTGCGCGCATCCGCCACGGGTGAGCTCGTGCTCGACGAGGTGCGCCTCCCCGAATCCGCGATGCTGCCGGAGGCACGCGGTCTGAAGGGTCCGTTGGCCTGCCTCAACGAGGCCCGCTACGGCATCGTCTGGGGCGCCCTCGGCGCGGCACGCTCCAGCCTCGACTCCGCCCGGCGCTACGCGACCGAGCGGACCCAGTTCGGCAAGCCGATCGGCGCCTTCCAGCTGACGCAGCAGAAGCTCGCCGACATGACCCTCGAGTACGTGAAGGGCTACCTGCTCGCGGTCCACCTCGGCCGGCGGAAGGATCAGGATCTGCTCCGGCCCGAACAGGTGAGCATCGGCAAGCTGAACAACGTGCGCGAGGCGCTGGAGATCTGCCGCACCGCGCGCACGATCCTCGGCGCGAACGGCATCTCGCTCGAGTACCCGGTGATCCGCCACGCCAACAACCTGGAGTCGGTGCTCACCTACGAGGGCACGGTCGAGATGCACACGCTCGTCCTGGGGCAGGTGCTGACGGGGGAGGCCGCCTTCCGCTGAGTCTGCTGGGCTCACCGCACTCGCTGCGCCGGCCGTGCTCGCGGTATCGCCCGGCGGAGTCGGCCGTTGCCGCCATGACCCCGGCCGGCCGCACAGTGCGCGGGTGAACTGCGCGATAGACTGGAGGCGTCTGGGAAAGGGGCTGAGCGGTATGGCGGATGCGTCGCGCGAAACAGTGTCATCGACGTCGGCCGACCACCGGGCTCTGCGGCGGGCCGGGTTGATCCGAGCCGTCGCACTCGTGCTCGTCGGTCTGGCGATCGCCTTCACCGCGACCCTCCACGAGAGCTTCGCGTTCGATCACTGGCTCCTCTCGACGAGCCTCACCGTGATCGGCGCGGTCACGCTCGTCGAGTACTGGGCGTTGCGATCCACCCTCGAGAGCTGGTGGGTGGCCGCGCGCGCCGTCATCGCGTTCGCCGCCGCGGGTGCGCTCATCGCGGTCGCCGACGACGTGAGCCTCGCCCTCGTCATCGTGTTCTGGGCCATGCTCACCGCCGTCATCACCCTCATGCGCCTCCTCCGCGGCGTCCAGCCGCGTCGGGTCGCGGTGCCGTCGGCGCTGTTGAGCCTGGCGCTCGCCGTCGTCACGCTGCTGGTGCGCGAGGACCCGGTGGCCGTCATCGGCTTCTTCGGCGCCTACGCGGTGATCCGCGGTGTCTTCCTCGGCATCTCCGCCTTCGACGGCGGATCCGTCGGCGCGGCACCCGACGCCGACACGTCTGCTCCCCGAACCGAAAGCGCGATATGACCGACCCCACCCCGTCCGATCAGCAGCCCGAGGTCACGCCGTCGCGCCGCGACCGGCTGCGTCCCCTCGAACTCCTCGGGTTCTCCGGTGTGCTCGCGGTCTTCGCCGGGCTCGTGGTGCTGATGGTCACCCGGGATGCGGTGCGTACCGTGATCGGCGTCGGGATCGCGTTCATCGTCATCGTGCTGGTCCTCGCGCTGCTCGGCCTCGGCGGCAAGCCGAGCGCGGAGGACGTCGAAGCGCGGAAGGATCTGCGCCCGCCGGCCAAGGGCGACTTTCACTGAGCGGGTCACCGCGTCACGCTGCAGACGAGTCCCGCATCCGCACTTCGGGCTGAGTCCGCACTTCTGGCTGACCTTTCGCTGCCTGGCCTCAGCCAGAACTGCGATCTCCTCCCGAACTGCCGAGGGAAAGAGGCTGAGGAGGGGAAATAGGGGCGGAACGGTGAGGGGAGATTCCCGAACACATCCGGTTCCCTCGGACTGTCGTTTCGCCGACGCCGAAGCGTCGATCCGGGGGGGGGGGGGCGAACGGCGGCGCCGACCGGGGGAAGCGAACGAGGCCGGGCAGGCCGGCCGAAGGCCTACGCGAGCCGGTCGAGCAGCTTCGCGGCGTCGCCGATGTAGGTCGCCGGGGTGAGCGCGAGGAGGCGATCCTTCGCGTCCTGCCCGATCTCGAGCGCCGACACGAACTCCACGAGCTCCGCCTGACCGATCCGACGCCCACGGGTGAGCTCCTTGAGCGCCGCGTACGGGTCGCTGATGGTCGAACGGCCGGCGGTGACCTCGGCGCGGATCACGGTCTGGATCGCCTCGCCGAGCACCTCCCAATTCGCGTCGAGATCCGCCGCGAGCACGTCGGGCGCGGCGTCGATCTGGCCGAGGCCGCGCCGGATGTTGTCGAGCGCGAGCACCGAGTGCCCGAGGCCGACGCCGATGTTGCGCTGCGCCGACGAATCGGTGAGGTCGCGCTGCCACCGGCTCGTCACGAGGGTCTCGGCGAGCGAGTCGAGGATCGCGTTCGAGAGTTCGAGGTTGGCCTCGGCGTTCTCGAAGCGGATCGGGTTGACCTTGTGCGGCATCGTGGAGGAACCGGTGGCGCCGGCGACCGGGATCTGGCGGAAGTAGCCGATGGAGATGTAGCTCCAGATGTCGGTGGCGAGGTTGTGCAGGATCCGGTTGGCGTGCGCGACGCGCCTGTAGAGCTCGGCCTGCCAGTCGTGGGATTCGATCTGAGTGGTGAGCGGGTTCCAGTCGAGCCCGAGGCCCTCGACGAACTCCTGCGACACGCGCTGCCAGTCGACGGTCGGGTCGGCGGCCAGGTGCGCGGCGAAGGTGCCGGTCGCGCCCGAGAACTTGCCCAGGTACTCGTTGCGGCCGATCGCGGCCACCTGGCGGCTGAGCCGGTAGACGAACACCGCGAGCTCCTTGCCGAGCGTCGTCGGCGTCGCCGGCTGGCCGTGTGTGCGGCTCATCATCGGCAGCTCGCGGTACTGCTCGGCCTGCCGGGCGAGCTCGACGATCACGGCCTCGAGCTTCGGCAGCCACACCTCGTCGATCGCCTGCTTCACGGTGAGCGCGTACGAGAGGTTGTTGATGTCCTCGCTCGTGCAGCACACGTGGGTGAGCTCGGCGATGCGATCCAGCCCCTGGCGCGAGAGCTGCTCGCGCACCAGGTACTCGACCGCCTTTACATCGTGCTGCGTGGTCGCCTCGATCTCGGCCAGCCGGTCGATCTCGGCCTGCCCGAAGTCCGCCGCCCATGCGCGGAGCTCTGCGAGCTCGCCGTCGGCCAGCGGTGCGGACCCGAGCAGCGAGTGCGAGGTGAGGTAGGCGAGCCATTCGACCTCGACATGCACGCGGGCCCGGTTCAGTCCGGCTTCGGAGAGGAAGTCGCCGAGCCCCTCGACCGCGGGGCGATAGCGGCCGTCGAGCGGGCTGATGGGCTGAGGGGGCAGCTGCGTCATGTGGAGGTCTCCGTGGGTTCGGGGGAGGATCGGCCGAGCTCCATTCTCCCATCTCCACGGGAGGGCGGTTGCGTCGAGCGACGCCACCCCCTACCGGGCGAGCTCGGCGAGCAGTGCGCGGCAGGATCGCTCGACCTGCGCGAGGACCTGTTCGAACGCGGTGTCATCCGAGTAGTAGGGGTCGAACACATCGGGATCGCGCGGCGATTCCGGATCGAACGCGGTGAGCAGTGCCAGGCGAGCCGGCTCCGCGCCCAGTTCGAGCATGCGCCGCTCGTGGCCGCGATCCAGCGCGATCAGCAGATCGTTCGACTCGATGTCGGCCGTGCTCAATTGCGCGGCCCGGTGCGCGCTGCCGTCGTAACCGGCGGCGGCGAGTGCTGCGACGGTGCGCGGATCGGCGCCCTTGCCCACGTGGTACCCGTGGGTACCGCGCGAGGTCACCGCGTAGCGCGCGCCGAGCCCCTGTTCCTCGGCCAGCGATTGGAAGATCACGTCGCCCATCGGGGAGCGGCAGATGTTCCCTGTGCAGACGAAGCTGATGCGGAAGAGGGACGCGTTGTTCATGTCAGTAGTCTGCCGCGTTCGTTCCGGTGTAGAGGTGCTTCACCTTCTTGTAGATCTCAGGCCCCGCGGTCTGAGCTCCCTGGGTCAAGCGGATGTGCAGCTCTTGCAGGCTCGTGGCCAGCGCGAGTGAGTTGTAGATGACCGTGTAGTGGGCGGGCTTGAGCTCGAGATCCTTCACCGCCGCACGCACCGCTTTCTTCGTCGTCTCACTGGCTCTCGCAGTCGGAGGCCGTTTCGTCAGCGTGGCCTTCGCTGCAGGAGCCTTCGGCGGCATGGGCGCATGGGCGGATGCCGGACTGGCCGAAGCTGGTGCCTCGACTCGTGCAGCGATAGTAGGTCGAATCTCAATGGTGGTTGTGCGCCTGCGGTTCTCCCAGTAGTCGAGCACTGCTTGGAAGTCCTGATCCTTGCTGACGATGACGAAGTTCTTCTCGTCGATCGTTGGGTTCCCGATCAGGGATCCGAGGTAGGTGGCCAGCTGCATGTCCAGGTAGTTCTTCGCCGTTCGTGTTGACTGTTTCCAGAGCACAGTCGCGCGCTTGCCCAGCCCGGTCATGGTCTTCACCAGTTCGACCGGAATCCCCGCACCCGCACTCTTCGCACCCAGAAACACAACGACGGTGTCGCCGCCATCCAGTTTCTCGTAGCCTTCGAAGCCGTGATAGCTGGTGTTCTCGAAGTCGATGAGATAGGTCGTCATCCCGGCACCTCCCCCTGGCCTAGCCCGAAGCATATACCGGTGTCGAGAGACGATACCCTGAGCGGAGCAATCCGAGGGAGGCGCATGCAGGCACTCAGCGAGGCGCAGTTCCGCGCGGCCACGACCGGGGGAATGCCCGCGCCCGAGCTGGTCGATCGGCGGGCCGATGGCACCGAACTGTGGTCGGTCGCCGTCCCGATGCCCGACTCGCTGCTGGCGTACACGCTGACCGCGGTCCTGGTCGCGGGTGCCGGTGCGGGTGCTTACGCCGGCGCGGTGACGGTCGTCGACCCGGGGTGGGAGACCCCCGAGACTCACGAGCACCTCGCGGCGGCTCTCGAGCTGATCGGCCGTGAGCCGAGCGACATCGCGCACATCGTCGTGACGCACGCCCACGCGGATCACCTGGGCGCCGCCGACGCATTGCGGAGGCTCAGCGGGGCCGAGCTGCTGATGCACGAGCGCGAGCAGACGGCGGTCGACCAGGTGCGCGGCGCCGCGGG